>NZ_JANOJV010000025.1:0-42735 GCF_031418915.1 Chamaesiphon sp. VAR_48_metabat_135_sub
GAATGAACCTTGACCGATTGGGTAGATGAGGAAGACTGCTGTTGCTGCTGCTACTGGTGCTGAGTAAGCTACACAGATCCAAGGACGCATTCCGAGGCGGTAGGATAGTTCCCATTCACGTCCCATGTAGCAGAAGATGCCGATGAGGAAGTGGAATACTACTAGTTGGTAAGGACCACCGTTGTACAACCACTCGTCTAAGGATGCTGCTTCCCAGATTGGGTAGAAGTGAAGTCCGATTGCGTTGGATGAAGGAATAACTGCACCGGAGATGATGTTGTTTCCGAACATTAATGAACCTGCGACTGGTTCGCGGATGCCGTCGATGTCTACAGGAGGAGCGGCGATGAAGGCGATGATGAAACAGATGGTAGCGGATAGTAATGTAGGAACCATCAGTACTCCGAACCAACCAACATAAATGCGGTTCTCGGTGGAGGTGATCCAGCTACAGAAGCGATCCCAGGTATTTTCGCTCTGGGTGCGTTGTAAGGTTGTGGTCATTGGTTTATGATTGCTGTTTGTTCTTTGGTAAGAACGGGATGTTTTTTATGTATGTACCTAATTTAACCTGATTGTTAACCTTTGTAAAGTTTTCTCAGTTTTGTAGAGCTGATGAATGCCATCAGCTTTGCTTATATACCAACTGCTACATCGATTAGGATATATTAGTCCGCGAAGGCGGACTTTGCATTCCGAGCGGCGATTTCAATCGCTGTCCTAATCGCCTTAGCGGTTGCTATATCTAAATAATCAGACTTATTTTAAAATTGCCTCGATATCTTTGGCGATATCTTTTGGTTCGGCATTCGAGCCATAGCGTTTGACCACATTGCCACTACCGTCAACCAAAAACTTGGTGAAATTCCATTTAATCCCCTCAGTCCCAAAGATTCCTGGTGCTGCTTTGACTAAATGTTTGAATAGTGGATGGGCATTATCGCCATTGACATCAACCTTTTCAAACAGTGGGAAAGACACCCCAAATCGTTTCTCGCAAAAAGACTGAATCTCAGTTGCGCTACCTGGCTCTTGTTGTCCGAATTGATTGCAGGGAAACCCTAGTACTGCGAATCCTTTGCTGGCATAATTGTCTTGTAATGCTTGCAAACCCTTATACTGCGGTGTAAAACCACACGCGCTGGCGGTATTGACGATGAGTAAAACCTTGTCTCGATAAGTACTCATTTCGATGGGTTGACCTTCGATACTGGTAGCCGAAAAGTCGTAAACTGTTGATGACATAAAGATTTTCTTACTTTGTAGATCCTAATCTATTTATTATTAGTCAACTACTCAGAACTTGCTAGGGGATAGATTGGCTCATCCCCTTGATGAGGGGAGGTTGGGAGGGTAAAATCGAGCAATTAGTATGTGATGAAGCGACTTTTAATTTTAGGTGGAACTGGGGATGCGGTAAGATTAGCCAGTCTGGCGATCGATTTACCTGGATTAGCAGTGATTACCAGTCTCGCAGGGAGAACTATCGCACCGAAAGCTTTAGCGGGTGCAGTGCGGATTGGTGGTTTTGGTGGTGAGGTTAGTTTGGTAGAATACTTGCAAACTGAGAACATCGATTTACTAATTGATGCTACCCATCCGTTTGCGGCGCGGATTTCTGGGAATGCGGCTGGTGCGGCGACGAGGGTGGGAATTCCTCGATTGATGTTAATTCGTCCTGGATGGGTGAGATCTGATCTAGATGATTGGATTGAGGTTGAGAGTGTTGAGGCGGCTGTGGGGGCGATTCCAACTAGGGTGGAGCGAATATTTTTGACGATCGGCAGGCAGCAATTAGCACCTTTTGCTAGTCTGGCGGATAAATGGTGTTTGATGCGATCGATCGATCCTCCCGATCCTATTATCCCATTACCTCCAGGTGAGTTATTACTCGATCGCGGGCCGTTTAGTCTAGAGCAAGAACTGCAATTACTTAGAGATTATCGGATTCAGGCGATCGTTAGTAAGAATAGTGGTGGTGATGCTACTTATGCCAAAATTATCGCTGCTCGTGAGTTGGGTTTACCTGTGATTATGGTACAACGTTCGATCGTTCCTGAAGGCGATCGAGTTGGGGATGTTTTGGGTGCGATGAAATGGTTGAGGGAAAGAAACAGTAACCTTATGCGAAGCTAGGGAGTCCTTGCCGTCTACGGCGGGGAGTATGTCAACTCATATCCATTCTCTAGTCGGGTAGGGTAGGGGTAATTCATGAATTACCCCTACCCTGATGAGAGACTACTCTTGACTATAGGCATCCATCGGTAGACAAGAACAGACCAAATTCCTGTCCCCATAAGCTTGATCGATCCGACCAACTGCTGGCCAGAACTTGTAATCCTGCAACCCAGCCACAGGAAACACCGCTTGCTCCCGACTGTAGGGACGATCCCAATTAGGATCGACTAGATCGACGATCGTGTGTGGGGCATTTTTCAGGGCGTTATTTTGTTTATCCACATTACCGATTTCGATTTCGCGGATTTCTTCACGGATGGCGATCATGGCATCGCAAAAGCGATCGAGTTCGGCAAGGGATTCGCTTTCTGTGGGTTCGACCATCACCGTTCCGGCAACTGGCCAGGATACAGTGGGGGGATGGAAACCATAGTCGATCAGGCGTTTGGCGATATCATCGACTTCGATTTCGGCGGTCTTTTTGAACTCGCGGAGGTCGAGGATGCACTCGTGAGCAACGAAGCCGTTGGTACCTTTATAGAGGACGGCGTAGTGATTTTCTAGCCGTTTGGCGATGTAGTTGGCACTGAGGATGGCAACTTCGGTGGCTAGTTTCAGTCCCGCTCCACCCATCAGGGCGATGTAGACCCAGGAAATCGGTAAAATGCTCGCGCTACTCCAAGGGGCGGCGGAGACTGCGCCGATGCCTTGTTTGCCGCCCATTGCGATGACTTTGTGCGTGGGGAGATAGGGGGCGAGATGTGCCATTACGCCGATCGGTCCCATGCCAGGGCCGCCACCACCGTGGGGGATGCAGAAGGTTTTGTGGAGGTTGAGGTGACAGACATCGGCACCGAAGTCGCCAGGACGACACAAACCGACTTGGGCGTTGAGATTGGCTCCATCCATGTAGACTTGTCCGCCGTGTTCGTGAACGATCGAGCAGATCTCGACAATTCCCGCTTCAAATACGCCGTGGGTAGAGGGATACGTGACCATTAGGGCGGCTAATTTGTCCGCATGTTTGGTGGCTTTGGCACGGAGATCTTCTACGTCGATGTTACCATCATTATCGCAGGCGATCGGGACTACTTGCATTCCAGCCATAACTGCGCTGGCAGGGTTGGTACCGTGGGCGGATTGAGGGATCAGGCAGACATTTCGATCGATATCGCCGCGCTGTTGGTGATATTCACGGATTACTAAGAGTCCAGCATATTCACCTTGGGAACCTGCGTTGGGTTGGAGGGAGATCGCCTCAAAGCCTGTAATTTCGGCTAACCAGCGTTCTAAGTCGTCAAATAAGACTTGATACCCTTGGGCTTGTTCGACGGGTGCGAAGGGGTGAATTTGCCCGAATTCTGCCCAGGTTACGGGTACCATCTCGGAGGTAGCGTTGAGTTTCATCGTGCAGGAACCGAGGGGAATCATCGCTTGGGCGAGGGATAAATCCTTTGATTGCAAGCGAGTGATATAACGCAGTAGCTCGGTTTCAGAGTGATAATTTTTAAAAACTGGGTGAGTGAGGTACTCGGAGGTGCGGGCTAAGGTTGAGGTGTGGATGGTGGATTTGGGGCTACTAGCTTCGATTTCGGAGAAGGTGAAATCGGGTGCTTTATCTCCATCAAAAATCCGCCATAAGTCCATTACATCTGCGGGTGTGGTGGTTTCATCTAGGGAGATACCAACGCTATTTAGATCGATCGATCTCAAGTTAATTTGTTGAGATTTTGCTCGTTCTAAGATTTCAGCAGCATTTCCAGTTACTTTTACTTGGAGGGTGTCGAAATAGGGTGCGTCGCCGATCGAGTAACCTAGTTTAATTAATCCAGTAGCGAGGGTAGTAGTGAGAGTATGAATACGGGATGCGATCGATTTCAAACCTTCGGCACCATGATAAACCGCGTACATCCCTGCCATAATTGCCAAGAGGACTTGGGCTGTACAAATATTGCTCGTTGCTTTATCGCGGCGGATATGTTGTTCGCGAGTTTGGAGTGCCAAACGGAGGGCAGTTTTACCGCGTTTGTCTTTTGATACGCCAACTAATCGCCCAGGGATTTGGCGTTTGTAAGCATCTTTGGTCGCAAAGTAGGCAGCATGAGGGCCACCATAACCTAATGGTACCCCGAAACGTTGCGTATTTCCGACGACGATATCTGCGCCGAATTCTCCAGGTGGCTTTAATAGGGTGAGGCTGAGTAAATCGGCGGCGACGGTGACAATTGCGCCTGCTTTGTGGGCTTTTTCGACAACTTCTTGATAATCATAAACCGACCCGTCGGTAGCAGGATATTGTAATAACATCCCAAATATTTCTTGGCTGAAATCGAGCGTTTGATGATTACCAACTACGACTTCAATACCTAATGGAATGGCACGGGTTTTAATTACGTCGATCGTTTGGGGATGGCAAGCTTCGGATACCCAGAAAGTATTAAATTTCGTCTTCTGAATGCCATAACTCATGCTCATGGCTTCTGCTGCTGCGGTGCCTTCATCGAGCAGAGAGGCATTAGCGATCGCCATCCCTGTCAGATCCATAATTACAGTCTGATAATTGAGTAAAGCTTCGAGTCTCCCTTGCGAAATTTCAGGTTGATAGGGCGTATATTGAGTATACCAACCAGGATTTTCGAGAATATTTCTTTGAATAACTGTGGGCGTAATGCAATTGGCATAGCCCATCCCAATATAGGAACGGAAAATTTGATTTTTACTGGCAATTTGTTTGAGCTTATTTAAGACAGTATATTCGCTCTGAACTATTTCGATCGCTAAAGGTTGCTTCAATTGAATCGCCGCTGGTACCGTGCGATCGATCAGCTCGTCCAAACTGGCTACGCCCAATACCCGCAACATCTTATCGATATCTGCTGGTTGTGGCCCAATATGCCGCCCAATAAATTCACCATCCGCCCAGGGGTTGGCGGTAGTACTAGAGATATTAGCTGCATTAGCAAGCCGAGATAAAGATTGCGTCATAGAGATCGAAGTAGTGAGGAATACTGTACTTAAATTTAATAGATCTGGCTAAGTTTGGGTATTGGGAATCGATTATTTGAGCAACTTGGCTCAGTCACCATTGCCAAATTTTGCATTGAAGGTGTTGCTGGTGGGATCTGGGTGTGTGTTTTTTACTCCATTATGCCCCAACTCCCCTACACCCCAACTCCCCTACCCTCTTCTTTAAGTGTTCCCTATGCACCTTCGACTTTAACGCGATATTCAGTCGCCGAGAATGTGCCTTCAAGTTTGCTGGCATCATCCACTTGAACTTCGATCAGCCATCCAGCGGTATAGGGATCTGTACTAATCATTTCTGGTGTATCGATCGCGGCATCATTGCGTTTGATTACTTTGCCACTAACTGGTGCTTTAAGATCTTCTACCGCTTTGACAGACTCGATCGATCCAAAGGCACTACCCTTGGTAATCGTGTCACCAATCTCAGGTAATTCGACAAATACAATATCCCCCAATTGATCCACTGCAAAGGCACTCACGCCGATTTTGGCGATGTCTGCGGTTAATTCTACGTACTCGTGTGAGTCTGTATAACGTAAATTTTCGGGATACTCAAAGCTCATATGGCGTTCTCTTATTATCTTCTGCTCTAGCATAGCGATTTTTGCGCCATTCGCGCGATCGATCGGGAATGAGGATTGAATAACTTACAATTTCTCCTTTTGTAGGGGCAATGTCTTGATTTGCTAACCGTCGGGAAACCAGGGCGTGTGCGAATCGCTGTCTTGTCGGTTTTTTAATTCGGCGGCGTTTTTATTCGGGGGTTCCCCCCGAATAAAAAAATGCCAAGACGAGGGAACCTCCGTTGGCGTAGCCTCTCCGTAGGAGATATAAAACCGCCGCTTCATGAATTGCCCAGACCTTTAGTCGGCACGATGGTAAACATGTAGATTATTAAATTCTCATTCCTAACCAAGGCATCGCCATTAAATGTTACAAAGTGGTGAATACTCACAGATCGATTCTCCCAAGGAGACGCTCCGCGAACGGTGCCCGTGTCTCCAGTGCAATCACCTTGTTTGAGTTTGAAAACGATCCTGACTAGCCTTGCTACAATGAGGGTATGGCGTTAACGTCAGAAAAATGGCGCAAAAACGATTAAAATTACCCCTAACAGAACGTAAATATGGATATCAAAGCGATCGCTACATCTCGTCTAGACTGGACTGGGGATCTTTTGGCGGTTGGGTTTTATGAGGATGCGGTAGAACTGGTAGGCGATCTTGCGGAACTTAATACCAAACTGAGCGGTGTCATCGAGGCATTAATTGCGGAGACTGAGTTCAAAGGTGCTAAATCTAGCAGTGCAGCAACTCGCGTCGGTGTGAATACACCAATTAAGAAAATTGTGTTAGTGGGTTTGGGTAAGGTGGAGGGGATGAAACTAGATACCCTGCGCAAAGCTGGTGCGACAATTGCGCGAATTGCCAAACGGGAGAAAGCGAAAACATTGGGAATTAGTCTCCCTGTCTGGAATGGGGATAGTGCGACAAGTGTGCAAGTAATTAGTGAAGGGTTGCTTTTGGCTCTACATCAAGACAATCGCTTCAAGTCAGAAGTCGAACCAAAACATCAGCTCCATCTGACTGAAGTTCATCTATTAAATGCTGCTGGCAATGATGCGGCAATTAGTAAAGCACAGGCGATTGCTGCTGGTACGATTTTAGCGCGGGAACTGGTAGCTGCGCCTGCGAATGTGGTTACGCCGATGAGTATGGCAGCAACCGCCGAAGAGATGGCTAAAGATTATGGATTCGCGCTGAAAATTCTCGAACAGGCTGAATGCGAAGCGTTGGGGATGGGGGCATTTTTAGGTGTGGCGCAAGCTTCGGAAATGCCACCGAAATTTATCCATCTGACTTATACACCCGCAGGTACGCCACGTCGTAAACTAGCGATCGTCGGTAAAGGCTTAACCTTCGATTCTGGTGGATTGAATATTAAAGGCGTGGGGAGTGGCATCGAAACCATGAAGATGGATATGGGTGGTGCGGCGGCGATGTTTGGGGCGGCTAAAGCCATCGGACAAATCCAGCCAGATGTCGAAGTTCACTTCATTAGTGCGGTGACTGAAAATATGATTAGCGGTCGCGCGATGCACCCTGGGGATATCCTCACGGCTTCAAATGGCAAAACGATCGAAATTAATAATACCGACGCTGAGGGTCGATTAACCCTGGCTGATGCCTTAGTTTATGCGGATAAATTGGGTTTAGATGCGATCGTCGATTTGGCAACGCTTACAGGTGCCTGTATTATTGCCTTGGGCGATGATATTTCTGGCTTGTGGAGTCCAGATCAGTCTTTGGCTGATGGAATTATGGCGGCAGCAGAACTCGCTGGTGAAAATTTCTGGCAAATGCCTCTAGCTGAGAAGTATTTCGACGGGATTAAGTCACCAATCGCCGATCTCAAAAATACTGGCCCGCGCGGTGGTGGTTCGATTACAGCGGCTCTATTCCTCAAGCAGTTTGTTAAAGATACTCCCTGGGCGCATCTAGATGTGGCTGGGCCAGTTTGGAGCGACAAGGAACATGGGGTAAATAATGCTGGTGCGACAGGACATCCAGTCAGAACTTTGGTCAATTGGGTGTTGAGTTAGGTTGTCATCAGTCTGTTGAAACGGACTTGAGCTGTTAGCCTGGGGATTCATCCTTAGGCGGGTACCGAGCGAAGCAAAACATCGTTGAGTGGAGATCCCTGCGTGGATCGAGAAATGAGAAGACAGATCCCCGACTTCTTCGAGAAGTCGGGGATCTAGCGTAATTCTAAAAAGTATATTTAGCTATCTTTCTTACCTGTTGAGGACTTCATTTTGCGATTGAAATATACACCATAACCAAAAGCGACTAAAGAGCCTAAGATAGTAGCTGGTTCGGGAACTGGTGTAACCGCTGAAATAGGTCCTGGACCAGTAATAGTGTTCGTGAAAGTCCCATCCGCACCATTACCGTTACCAGTTGTAACAAAGAAATAATTAGTACCTGTGCTAAGGCTTATGTTGTCAAAACCCGACAACCTGTTTGTGGGTTTATCGTTGTTTGCAACTAGGGCATTAGTTAATGGACTGCCGGAGTCAAAAGCGTTTTGATAAAGAACGGTAAAGTTATTCCAACTTGTAGTCGTGCTCAGAAAATCATAGGGACCGCTAGCACCAACAGTAAACTCGAACACGTTATATGGAACGGCTGTTGCTGTGCTGTTGAGGACTGTAGGCGGATCTGGTTAGGACGGTTCCAGGTTGGACCACCGAAAGTATTTCCACTGTATGTGAGAGTAACAGCCTGAGCACTAGGTGCGATGGGAGACATTATCGCTGTCAATCCCAACGCAAAACTAGCACCAGTGAGGGTGGCTTTATTTGTTGTAAACATAGGTCAATCGGGGGAAGAAATCAATTCCGTTTGACCCTAACACACTAATTTGGAAATGGCAACAATAAAAATATATGCTCGATCGACAGATAAACTAGTATCTTGGTAAACTTGGGTCTACATGGTGACTATAGGCATCAATGCCACCGATAATATTGCTAACTTGGGTGAAGCCTTGAGCGACTAACCACCCGCACATCTGCGCCGATCTCATGCCATGATGACACAGTACCAATGTTTCGATATCTTTATCCAACCGCGTATAAATTTCCGGCGACCAATCGGTGTGTTCGCTCAATGGTAGATTGATAAATCTTGGTAGTGTCACCAGTGCTAATTCTTGCGGTTCTCGCACATCGACAAATTGATACGGCCGATCGTTATCTGCAATTTTTGCAGCTAATTCAGTTACGGTAATTTCAGTAAAAGTCATGAGTTAGAGGGTAGAGGGTAGAGGGTAGGAGGTAGGAATTTAGAGATCGATCTAGAAAATTAACTTTCAACTTTCAACTAATTCAAACCACATCTGGCAAGCTACGCCGCCGAATGTATAGCCATGATAAACCGATCGAGCCGATCCCCATCCCGACTAGACTAATTACTTGTGCCATTTTGAGCGAACCAAACATCAGACTATCTGTGCGCAAGCCTTCTACGCCAAACCTACCGATACTATAAGCAATTAAATACACTAAAAAGATCGAACCAGTTTTGAAGCGATGGTGACGATTATCATCGATAAAAAACCACATTAAGACTGCAAATACTAGTAAATTCCACAAAGATTCATATAAGAAGGTTGGATGAAAGTATTCAGAATTCAGATATTCAAATGGACGACGATCTCTAGGGATAAATAACTTCCAGGGTAAGTCTGTCGGACTGCCAAAAGCTTCTGAATTAAAGAAATTACCCCACCTACCGATCGCTTGTCCTAGAGCTACAGATGGCGCGATAATATCGGCTAATTGCCAGAAGGAAACCTGCTTGAGTTTTGCGAAAATAATTGCTGCGATCGATCCACCAATAATCGCACCATGAATGGCAATACCGCCCTCCCAAATTTTGACAATATCTTCGGGATGTTGGGAGTAGGTTTGCCATTGAAAGAGGACATAATATAACCGTGCGGCGGGAATCGCACCCAATACCAACCAAATTGCTAAGTCGGCGACAGATTCGGGATCTATCTTGCGCGATTTTGCCAACCGCATGGATAAATTCACCCCAATTAATACCGCTGTAGCAATTAACAACCCGTACCACTTCAACCGGAAATTTCCCAAATGAAAAATCTCTTCTCCTGGCGACATAAATTGGACGGCAAGTACCGATCTCGTCGAATAAAAATGACTGGTAATTAGTGTAGATAAGGTGTCGAAATCTAACAAAGGAAATTGCATAGTGGAAAACAAAGTATACTAAGCTGGCAGAGACTTAAGTACCGAAATCTGCTAGTTATAACCAAGGTTAAGGATTTGGGGATTGGGGATTGGGTATTAGCAATAGGATAAAACCTCACACCTAACAGCTAAAACTTAACACCTCCCCCACTAAAAACATATAACTAGCAACTTGGGTTAAATACCGAAATCTGCTAATAGCCGATCTAGATTATCTTCACGATCGGAATCGTCAATTTCTGCATCCCTGCTGGTGCCAATTGGATGTTGAGAATCGGCATCAATCCCGATATGTTCGGGCACAAATTTGTCCCACTGTGCTGAATAATCGACTGATTCGACGATCGGACGAGGAATCATCGGCTTTAATTCGATCGGATGGAGATGCTGTCGGACTGAGTTTTTTCCCCAAATAGACATTGTTGATGCTGGCGGTTGCGGTAAGATCGATGCGAGGATCGATTCTTCATCTTCAATCCATTCTTCCCAAACTGTACCAGCTTCATCGATCGACAAGTCGATGTCATCGTCAATATCAGCGTTGTGAGGGAGTAATTCGGTATTAATATTATTCGTGACGATCGGTGGCGATTGTTGTTGTTTAGAAACCTTACAATGCTCCGGTAAATTGGTAGGTTTGCAATTTTTAATGGGAGCCTCCTGACCACCGCTCGAAATAATTTCAGCCGAGGTGTTCGATCCCTGCTCTTGGCTGATAGAATTCTGCGGGGATTGAGACAATGATGTCCTTAAAAAGTCTAAATTTAAGCGATCCGTGCTGACGATCTCCACTGCGCTCGATGTTGGTAAGAGAACTGTCACAATTGCTTTAATTCGATCTAAATAATCTTGTACGATTCGATAATCGGCAGCAACTCGAGCGATATGTAATTGTTGCAGCTCGAGATAAATACTGCTATCGATCGTGGCATCCTTGCCTACTTCATTCTGGATTTTCCCCGTCAGTAAATTAATTTTAGTACGGAGATATTCATTCCCAGCAGCATCACTACTCGCCCTCGAATTGTCAGTCATCCGAGTCGTGACATCCAATTCCATCGGCTCGCGCAGAATCGCTAAAGCTTCCTGAATTTGTCCAGCGTGCAGTTTTTGTCGGAATTCTTCGCAGGAAATCATTTGACCTCCTGCAAAAGTAAAAAGATAATCATTGTTAGTGTTGTGTGTATCAAAAATTGACCTTACCCCATCCCCTAGTTTTGGGACAATAGCAGGAGTCACCAGTGACTAGTCAGATCGTAGCTCAGTTCTGCCAGCATCGATCGAAGTAATGGCAAGCTTAGACCAATTACGTTGCTATGGCAACCGTCAATTTTGTCAATGAAGGCACTTCCTTTGCCTTCGAGGGCAAAACCCCCCGCACAGACTAACGGTTCGCCAGTGGCGATATAAGCCTGAATCTGAGCATCTGAAACTCGACCGAAATAAACCTCTGTAATTCCACAGCGGACGACTTGGCGATATTGACTTTGGTCGATTAAGGCGTGACCAGTATACAGCTTACCGCGACCGCCGCGCATTTGTTGCCAGCGCGTAAATGCTTCGGCAGGATCTCGCGGTTTGCCATGAATTTCGCCATTAACAACTAGTACCGAATCACAACCTAAGACGAGGGAATCGTTAACTTGATTCAATACCACTTCGGCTTTGCGCTGTGCTAATGTCTCGACTAAGGCGATCGGGTCTGTCAGTTGAATCTGCGATTCGTCAAAGTGACTGACACAGACGAGAGGATTAATCCCGACACTCTGGAGCAATCGTCTGCGGGCGGGGGAAGCCGAAGCCAAGACAAAGTTAATAGTCATAGTTGAGTGGCTATCTACGCAACACTAAAGGAATTGATGACTTCATCGAAGACCTTTTTCATTTTCGCCCACCGTCGATCGGTAGTAGAAGCGTTGAAGGTGAATAATTTACCACGACTGACGACGACACTAGCGATATTATGTCGATGAGCGTTGGGTAGTTTGACATCATATTCGAGGATATAGTAAGTTTTGCCTTTAACTTCATTAGTCTCAGCACTAATCAACTCAGCTTCTCGTCCCGATCCTGGGGGTGCGATCGCGTTTTTACCCAATTTATAACCGACATCGGAAGCAGTTCCTAGATCGCTTAATTTTTTATCTTTATCTACCTGACTGATTACGACGCTGACATTTTCGCTAGATTCGATCAAGTCATGGAAGATAATATCTGCACCCTTGGTAGTTTTGACCGCAACCCAGCCATTGGGATAGAGAAATTTATAGCTATCTCCAGTATCAATATAGGCTTGAAGTCCCGCTGCTTGGACGGGAGCGACATTAATTTGTAATATTATTGCCAGTGCCACGAATAATGACACGGTAGCTTTTTTCCACATGAGGGTTTTAATTATAATAGCGATGCTTATCGGTAATAATTATAGACGCTTAGGGCGATCGAGGTTATTTGGTTAGTTATTGTACTCAGCACAAGCGGCAAACGATACATAGTGGGTTTCGATTTTTCTAGCGGTAGGGTGCGTTACACTGACGCTAACACACCCTACGAGAGAAATTTTTGGTTTCCAAGGGCAGGCTGCTAGTACTAGTTCCCAACCGTTTCCCTCTAACCTCTACCAACAATTATTGCCATTCTTGCAATCGATCGAGCCAGTGTTGTAGTGCCCGTTCGATCTGTTCTTTGCGTCGCTCGAAATTGGCGGCAAGGGTAATAATTAGCACCCCAGCCAATAATCCAATCGCCCATTTGGTAATTGGATACTCGGTAATTAGCACTAGTAATTGATAAGCATTCGTCAATAGAAATGTAATCGTCCCCACGTACAACCAAGCTCGTACCCGCAGTAACAGCCCCACGATCGCGATCGCCAGTCCGATCCCGATTGGTAGCCAGGGTTGATGCCAAAGCAGTGCTGTCACGGCGATCGTGCTACTACCTAGCAGTCTACCCGCGTGACGATTTTGTTTGGAAGTCTGCCAATAAGGGTCCCACTGTACCGCCGCCAAAATTGATAAACCTACCAACGCCGCATACCATAGCGGACTCGTTAATTGATACTGGAATAGCAGCCGCATCCCCGCCCAGTTGACAAACACCAGACTCAGATACGCCCAGCTAAACTGCCGTTGTCGTCGCGCCACACCTGCATAAAAGACGGCTATAACTACCAAATTGAGCAGCGAAATCCGATCCCACTCAAAGACTACCCGCGAGAGTGGTAATACTAGTGCAACCAGTCGCCACGGGCGATCGTGCCAACCCCACGATCGCCAGGGAGCCAATAATACCAACAGTCCCACCACACAAGCGATTAAAATTAAACCCTCATCAACTATCCCCAGATTCTGGAAGATCGATCGAGCGTAGACTCCGACTCCTAATAGCTCCGCCAAACCCAGATAAATCCACCAGTCACCACCATCTTTATCTCGTGCTTGAATTAAGGCATAGCCGCCTAGTAGCACGCTGATAAATAGATGCAGCAGCGTCAACTTTGGTAGCGGAATAGCAGGCATTGTCGCCGCTGCGATCTTCCAGGTACTAGCTACCGCCCAGTGAGTGTGGGCGACATTTTTCAAATCTTTGAGTGGAAAATCCCCCCACCGATCGTGTTGGTGTTGCGATCTCCACCACACTCCCAACCGATAACCCACTGCGAGTACTGCTGTGACAAACCCATAAACAGTCAAAGCATCGGCAATATTACCACCAGATGGAGCTTGAGAGATCGAATAGGTAACTAATTCGTAGCAGCCCAATGTCACCAACAGCATTCCGCCATAACCGATCGATTTATGACTAAATCTTCGACTAGTTAATATGCCAATTATGCCTACGGAGATCGTTAGCAACCCAGTATAAGCAGTAAAAAATGGCAGTCGCAGCAATAGCCCCCAACCAGCCACCAAACAAGGTAATAACTTTGATTCTAGCCGTTGCTGATGTGCCCCGCTCCCCCATCTCCACATCCACAACGGAAACGCCAACAACACATTCGCCGTCGCCAAAACTAAGGTATTGCCACCCAATAAGTGAACCAGCGCGGCTAAAGCGATTTGCAGTGCCCAACTCAATCCCCAAAACCATATCCATTCAGGTAAAGATGAATTGCGCCAACGCGATCGATAGATTGTTGCTGCTACCAAAATTCCGGTAGCTAATAAGGTTGTCAAATGAATGCTCTGGAACCACTGAGTAGATCCAGCTTCTAAGATATCTGGAAGGCTTTCCAGTCCCTGTAAACCGCTGACAATAGCAAATTTGGTGGTCAGCCAGTTAAGATCGTTGTAGGCGTAATTTATCGACCCGATCGAGAGTCCCAATCCTGCTAAACCGATCGCCCATCGATCGGTCGCAACGGCATAAATTTGAGGTAGTTTTCTACTCACAAACCATAGTCCGCCACAGGTGAGTGCGCCGATTACCAGCCAGTAATTCGGGGCAATCTGCCCTGCGAGTAAGTTAACTCCCAATCCCAATCCAAACCCAATGTGAATCGATGCAGGGAGGATCTGTTTCAGTCGTTTGACGATGGGGAACATTAGTCCCACAGCCATAATTAGGATGATATATCGCCATTCAGGTCGATTTACCATCGGCGAGACTCCGCCAACGATCGCTAGCAATAATCCCGCGCCTAAACCTGCGATTGCATACCAAGCAGCATCAGGTTGTTTGGCGAGTTGCCAAGGCTGTACTGGCGGCTTGCGGACAGCGACATAGGTAAAGGAGATCGGGACGATTGACCACCAAATTGGCGAAGTTGTCTGAGCGACAGGAAATGTTGATAGGATTGCAAAACAGCCATAGGCAAACATTGCCAATCCCAACCCGATATTCCAACTGCTACGTTGCCAACCATCCGATCCACGTCGAACGGGTTGCGCTGACAGCCACAGTTCGATCGTGGTTAACACGCTAAATGTGACAGCTAATATTGTCAGATCTACCACTGGGAAATTATTACTACCAGCGACGCTGACAAAATTACTGGCGATCGTTGGCAGAGCCTCTCCGATGGAGAATCGACACCAATTCCAGCGATAGGTGAGAGCTGCAAAAATCGTCGCCAAGCTACAGAGGTGAGTGAGGTAAATATAGCTCGATCGAACTGGCATGTAGCGTAGCGTCAAATGTGCCAAAATCGCTGTAGATGCGGACAGATCGAGGAGCAGACTCAACGGGTTAGTGAAATTGACGATCGGCAATAATGCTCCAGTCCACAGGAGAAGAGACTCACCTGTGCGCGCGAGCGAATGCTCTTCTTTGTTCCAGAACCAAGCTGTCAGCCATACCCACGCCACCAAGTAAGGGAAAATTAGGAGCGAACCAGCGATAAAATAGTTCTGACCGAATAACAGTAGTAGCGTGGGTAAAATCTTTGCAAATATTGCCCCAGTAGACAGGGGTGCCCAGAGAAAACTACTGACGATATAGGTTTGCAGTCCAACTAAGAATAAGACGACTACCTCTCGATCCCACCGATCTGCACGTAGACGTTGCCAAATCCAGATTAGTCCCAGACAACTCACACAGAAGGCTTGCCAGGAGCTACCTTTGGGCGTAGATATCAAATCGCCCATACCCATCAACCAACCCAATATGAGCAAACTCGCACCTAGCTGCTGATATAGTCGAGAAATTTCAGTCAGCGGTATTTGATAACGAGCTAACCGCCGCGATGCTCCATAAACAGCACTAAAACGCTGCAATCGAGCCAGTCGGCGGTGTTTTTGGAGACCCCACTGCACGAATAACCAGCCGACAATCCCGATCGCCAAACCAAAGGTATAAACTGGCAAATGAGCGACAAATAAACCCCGTAACAGCAGTATTCCCAACCCATAAATAGCTAGAGAGCCGCCTTCAGCCTGGCGAATTCGTTGAAGAACGATCGCCACCCCGATCGCCCCAATATAAATCGAGATCGTTGACCAGTATGGAATTTGCCAGCCAAGATGAAGAAAACTTAGAACTAGATAAGTTGTGAGTAGCCAGCTAGATTGAGACGCATCGGCACGGCTCGAACCCTGACGAGACTTGAGATAGACGATCGCAGCAAGACCGATTCCCGCCCCGATCGCAATGACAATTTCTAGAGGTTGATGCCACAATCCAAAAGAATCGATCGCCCAAAAGTTGACCGGAATCAATAGCAACGTCACGATCTGTAACGTACTCGCAGTCAACCTTAGCCCCTCCTGTCGTCCCGCCCAACCACCGACTACCCAAAATCCGATCGTATACAGCCAGAGCAAGCCATACTGCCCCCATGCGGGAAATAGCGACCATTGGGTGGCGGCCAAAACTCCAGAGGAGAGCACTACCAAAAATACGCCCAAAAATAGCAACCAGCGCACGCTCAGTTCGTCTCTGAGATTTTTCCAAATCGTGCGGACTGGTGACGCAATTTTTGCAGCAGGTTCGTGCGTAGCTTGAAATTCAGGTTCAGAGACTGCAGCAACCACTTCTGGCAAAGATTGCCAAGGCAGATCTTCGCATAGACAGGTGCTCGCAAGTTGGAGAATTTGCGATCGATCGAGTATTCCCGATCGCGCCAAACGATCTAGGGTAGCTAATAGTTCGGGATCGTTCGGATCGATCTGCAACTCTAGCCAGATTGATTTCACTGATGGCTGGGACATAATTCCTGGGAGGGGTTAGTTCCTATCATCTCCCACTTTCCACGATCGCTCCGACAGCTTGTGACAGTTTGGAAATCGCTCTGGGAGAATTTGTCAAAAATCGGAATTAGTTTCCGGATAGCTGAGTGTAGTCAGTGTAAATAAAAAAACAAACCATTTTGCATCAACGCCACACAAACGCCTCTCTAGATCTCCCCGCCGATTTCCACTATGCTAAAACACCTATCGATCGCCCTGCCATTATTTATTGCGATTTTAAATATAGTGACACCTGCTGGTGCCGAACAAATAGACCGTTCGTATCGCGTTTCGGCTGGAGTATCTAGATCAAAAAATTTAGACACAATCCCATCAGTTACAAATCTCAATCTGATGGTGCCGGTTTCAGCTAGCGAAATAGCTCCAGACAATGATGGAGTGTCTGAGCTGGAAAATCGCGAACAGTCCAACTCGATCGAACCAATCTGGTCGGATTCTAGTCGCAAAAATCGGTCGAAACCAGCGATCGAGAAGCAATCTCATCGCAAACTTAAATCCAGACTGAGGAGTGCAAAAGTTCCCAGTCTTAAGTCTTCCATATTATCATTAGGTGGAGAAGAACAATCTAATCGATCGAAATCGATCTCCAACCGTAAAAACCTAATTGCAACAAATATCAATTCTGCTCCAGCGACGATCGCTAGAACCATTCGGACATTAAAATCTACTTCCAGGCAAAGAATTGCAACAAGATTACCGTTACCTTTAAGTGGTAATTATCTGAGATTAGTTAGAGATCCAAACAAAGGTAATAACGATCGTGGTAATCCCCTGTACACTCTCGAAGCTTATGTAGATGGGCAAATTTATCAAACATTTGATGCGGTATCCGGGACAGCCTCAAGTCAAAATGTCGATCGCAATTTGGGCAACAATATTGCACCTTTGCCAGATGGTTTATATGCTGTCAGCAATCAAATCGTACCTGGCATCGTACCTGAAATCGGCAAAACTTTTATTGGGATTTTTCCTAAATTTGAAACTGGGCGCAACGATCTAGGGATTCATCTCGATCCGAGTTTCAACAAACGGAATGGATACGATGGAACGGCTGGCTGCATTGGGATGACAACTGCTGCCGATCGCGATGCAATTAATGAATTTGTGACTAAATACCACCCACAAAAATTAATCGTCAGAATCGTATCTTCATAAAAATAACAGGTAATTGATACAATCTCGATTGAGAGAACCCAATAACCCTAGATTCAGATCGAAATATTGCTTGGGTCCGTTCTGGCAAAGAGCGATTTGGCACCCAGGCAAACCTCGATCGACAAACGAATAAATCATCCTATTTCTAACTCGATCGAGATGGTAGATAAAGAATTATACTAAAACAGCATTATCTATTAAGATGTATTTTACACAGTATATCTATGCTTCTACTTACCTTTAACAAAAAATACTTCCGTCTCACCCTATTGCTATTTTTTGTCGAAGTATTTATTGCCGTTTTTATAAAGGACACTTTTATTCGTCCTTTTATCGGTGATGTTTTAGTAGTTATTCTGATTTACTGCTTAGTTAAAGCTTTTTGGAATATCCATTCGTCGATCGCGGCTTTATTTATCTTAGCATTTGCTTGCACGATGGAAATTCTTCAGTATTTTAATTTCGTAAGTATTCTAGGGTTGCAAAACAATCGGATCTTAGCAATTGCATTAGGCAGCACATTTGACTGGAATGACATTACTGCTTATACCCTCGGTACCGCAATAGTTTTATGGTTAGAAAATAGACCGAGCAGAAAGTCGCGCTAAATAGATTATTTGTGATACGATCGTGGCAATCATATCTTTATTTATATCGATCAAATTATATGGATCGCTCCAAAATTGTCGCAGTTGTTACAGGCATAATTTCCATCGTATTAGCGATCGCCTACTTATTAATAGTGCAAATTATTGATTTTCGGGGCGAGATGCTTCCTGCGCCCATAGTCGATACGATCTTCTGGACTTCGTGGGCTGGCCTATCCCTAAATCCCCTTATAAAGTAGGGCTGATTGTTCCACCTCTTAGTAAGATGTCCGTTCTTTAGTAAATTCAGCTCGAGCGGCCTCACTTTGATACGTTCAGATATCGACTTTTACTAATTGCAACCAGAGCATAAACTCAGTACCTCGATCGCCACCTGGAGGTGGGCTAGTAACTTCAATCTTACCATGCATGTGTGCGACCAATTCTTTGGCGATCGCGAGTCCTAGTCCAGTTCCCGCGATACTCCCTTCAGCTTGCACACCTCGATAATGACGGGTAAATAATTTTTCTAAATCTTGGGGTGGAATTCCCATTCCAGTATCCCTAATACAGATTTGGAGCCGAGGTTCTTCGCTGTCGATAAGTTCGACATCTACGTCTATTTCTCCGCCTGCGGGAGTATATTTCAGCGCATTATCAATCAGATTGCTCAATACTTCTCGTAAGGCGGCTGGATGAGCTTGAACTAATGGTAAGTCGCGAGGAATATGAGCATAAAAACTTAAATTTCGGTCTTGGGCGATCGCTTCAGCAGATATAATTAATGGATCGAGTACATCTATTAACTGACAATATTCAATCCGAAAAGCAGCTTCAGGAAGTAATAAATTGGCACTGTGGGATTGACTCTCATCCTGACTTGCCGATAATGCTGGGAAGCCCTCAGTATTGACTACGGCTTCAGTTATTAATGGAATATCGATCGCGCTTTCTAGATGGGTTAATAGTTCTTGTAATCGATCGCTTTCTCTGACTATACTACTTGCAAAACCTCGATGTGGATCGTCTGGCTGCAAGCGTTTAATTAATAATTTACCAAATGTCCGAATCGCTGTTAAAGGATTGCGGAGTTGATGCAATAAATTGTGTAAAAGATCTTGTTGCTGAAGTTGCAACTGCTGTTTTTGACGCAGTTCGAGTGCGAGCCAATTACTTCTGCGATCGAGAATACCCGCTAAGGCGATCGTTTGGGCGATATGTTGAATTTCGGTTTGCTCCACTGAATTCCACGGTTGGGTTTCCCGCGTCGTCACCAGCAGCCCTAAAATCGTCCCATCTGATACCAGTGGTAGGAGGATCTGATGACGCTGGTTTTGGGAGTCATCTACATCCCGTTCGGGTGGTTTTGGTGGGGCTAATGTAGCCGTGGAACTATCTTCGCTGGCTAGTTGTCTGGGGACACGATCCGATGATAAACTCGTCGGTCGATCTGGTAATTGATCGACAATCTCCGACCAGACTGCCCCAGTTTCTGGATAAACCACTACGGGTAATAATTTTGACTCCCCACCGCCCTCTAGTTCTTCTGTCATATAAACAATGCTCATACTCGCACCCAAGCCTTCCGCTAGCAGTCGTAACTGTGCGCGACACAAACCCATAAATTCAGAACTCGCAGTGGTGGACACGATTGAGGGGTGTGGGGGTGTGGGGGTGTGGGGGTGTGGGCGTGTGGGCGTGTTAGAGAGTTCATTGCTTTTTTACTCCCCACCTCCCCACCTTCTCTACACTACAAAACTGTAACTAGTAACTTGGGCCATTAAACCATTCTGGCATGATTTCTGCGGTTAGAGGGCGAGCCGTTCGATCGAACTTGGCAATAGGTGCTTAATTATTCAATTAAGTTTGATTAAGAATATTAAATTTTTATAAAACTTATTAATGTCAAATAGATAACAGAACTTTAGTTTTTCTTTATATTGGTGGGTTTGGGCAGATGAGGAGGGTATTTACCTGGGGGTTGAGTTTTTGGGATGAAGCGGATAGAATAGCGACGGCTTTTGTAACAGACATTACATCTGTGTGAACCCAAAGAGGAGGTAAGGCTGTTGGCTAGAAGACGTAAACGGAAGAGTCGGAGACGGCAAGAAGGGCGGAGAATTTTGGAGCAGGTGCCGCAGTTCAGTATTGAAAGTGGCGAAGATAAACCTGTAACTGCTGCGCGCAATTATATTAAGGCGGAAGGGATTACGCCACCAGCTCTATTGTTGGTTAAACGCAACGAGCATACAACCGATCGTTATTTCTGGGCAGAAAAAGGTCTATTTGGCGCACAATACGTCGAAGAGAACCATTTTCTATTCCCCAGTCTGCGATCATTAGAGCCAGAAACAGAAAGTCAATTAGCGACTGTTGGCAGCAGTACTTACTAATTAAACTGACTTTCTGTTCTAAAATCTCGACTTTAGATAGGCAAGCACTCAAATGCGATCGCATTTGAGTGCTTTTTTATTTTATCTCTTCATGGACACATAATTGCAGTGCGGACTGAAATACTGCCAATTCATCTCGATGACCGCTAATTTTAATCAAAGTGCCAGATAGCGAATCGCTTGGCACTTCTACTTTGAGACGGACTTGTTCGGTGCGTGCCGAGCCTTGCCAATAAAACCAGCCAGCTAATGGTGCAACGATGAGTAACACCAAGAATATATTACCGATATCGGGAAATTGCATCGACAGCACCAACGCCAGACACATGGCACCTATTGCAGCTAAACCAGTCAACAGCACTGCCAAGAAGATGCTAGGACTGACGAAGCCCTCAAAGGTGATAATATCAGTATCTCGATCGACAGCGGCAATTCGGTAAGCTCGATCGGTAAAATAGGCTTGGAGACGCGGCAATAATACTGCTTCAGATTCGCTAGTCTCCAGCACCATTTGCTCGATCCGAGGTTTTGTCGAAGCCCGAATAAAGAAAAACAACCCTACTGCTAAAAGTAGGGTGAGGATGAATGTCGAAGTTAGAACAGGGGTGTTCATTTATTACTTATTACTTATTACTTATTACTTACTTTACTCTCTATCCCCGATCGACACATAAGGCTGCTGATGCAAACCCGTGTAAATTTGAGTAGGACGGAAGATCCGATTTTCTTGGAGTTGTTCGTTCCAATGTGCTAGCCAACCAGCTACTCTGGCGATAGCAAAGACGGGGGTAAATAAGTCTGATGGGATACCCATTTTACGGTAAACCAAGCCAGAATAATAATCAACATTGGGATAAATTCCCCGTGTGCCCAAATACTCTTCTAACACGCTCTCTAATTCTAAAGCCACGTCATAGTAGGGATCGTAGCCAAATTTTGCAAACAGTTGTTCGGCTAAATCTTGGAGAATAATCGCGCGAGGATCTTTGACTCCCTTGTAAACGCGATGCCCGAATCCCATAAACTTATACTTGGGATCTGAGGCTAAACACTTCTCGACATAAGGACGCACATTAGCGACAGAACCAATCTCTTTTAACATGGTAATAACTTCCTCATTCGCACCACCATGTAGAGGGCCTGCTAATGTACCTACAGACGAAGCAATCACTGTGTAGGGATCTGCCAAAGTAGAAGCTGTCACCCGTGCAGAGAAGGTAGAAGCATTCATCGTGTGCTCTGCGTGGAGAATTAAGCAGACATCCATGATCTTTGCCATCAGCGGATCTGGCTCTTTCTCTGTCAACATGTACAGAAAATTAGCAGCATAATCTAAATCGTCGCGAGGTAAAACGGGATTGTTGCCCTTGCGCATCAGTTGAAATGCGGCTACCATCGTCGGAATTTTTGCCAGCAACCTAATTACGGCTTGACGAATATAGTTGGGATCGTTGACGATGTGACGGGAGTAAAATAGTCCCAAAGCGGCTGCGGACGCTTGGAGTGCGTCCATCGGATGTCCGGTTTCAGGGAAACATTTCATCATGTCTTCGATCCGATACTTAATCCGCCGATGGGAATAAATATCTTTAGAAAACGCGCTGAGTTCGGTATCGGTTGGTAATCTTCCCCAGATTAATAAGAACGCTGTTTCAAGAAAGTTACCATGTGTAGCAAGTAATTGGATCGGAATACTGCGATATTCTAAAACGCCTTCTTTTTCACCAAGATCGTTTGTTTGGATACCCACATAACTGATGCTCGATTTGGCAGCGGGAACGCCTTCTAATCCAGGTCTGTATTCAGGTTTGCGATCGCCTTCTGTCATAACGATTATGAATTAGTTAGTACTAGTAATCATAGCTTGTTAGGGGATAGGGTAAAGGGTAAAGGGTAAAGGGGTTTAGCCATCACCCTAGAAATTCAGCTTTCAACTTCTTGCACTGAGCGTAGCCGAAGTGTCAACTCCCAACTAATCTTCGATAAGCTGTCGCCAGTGCATCGGCATCGCCGACATTACCAGGGAATAAGACGACGGGGAGATTGGGGAATTGGGGATGTGTCGGTGGGGTGACGATCGCCGAACAACCAGGGACGATCTGTCCGAGTAATCGGGCTGTAGGCAGGGCTAAACCTTTGCTGAGGGTATCGTTAGAGGTAATTCCACCTTTGCTAATCAAAAAGCCGATATCGTCTGGTAGGGCGCGGATAATGTCCATTAGCAATGCGGATACTGATTCGCCAAATTGAAGTCGGGCTTGGATGCTATTGAAGCTGAGTTCTTGACGGCTGGTATAAATGGCTGGGGTATTTCCATCGGTATGGATGGTATCGATTCGATCGAGTATGGTAGCCAATAGTTGCTTTCTAATTGTCGTATCATCATCGATTAATTGAGACACATCGATTTCGACACCGACAATCCCTTGGGCTTTGAGGAGTTGGGCTAGTTGTTCGGTGGTTTTTTGAACGTGGGAACCAATGATAATCGCGCCTGGTTTACCATTGCGGACATATTTAGACATCTCGGTTGCGGGAATCGGTTGAGCACCGAGATTAGCTAAAGATGTCAGAATACTAGCACCACTGCGGAATAGAAATTTTTTACCCTGACTAGCAGCAGCGAGAATATCTGCGGCGAATCGATCGAAATCTGATTGCTGTTCGCCATCTACTACACAACACCGATTGCGCTCTAACTGCATCAGTCGTTCTAAACTACCACTGCGAACTTCTGGGAGTAAAAATTGTACCACTCGATCGGCTGGAATTTTACCCTGAGTTTTTTCGGCGACATAATCAGGTAAATAACTATGACTGTAAGCAAATACCGAATCTCTCGCAAATTCAGTTTGGTGTACTGGTGTCTCCACCCCGTTTACGAGCAAGTAATGAATACTATCGCGAGTAATCCTACCACCTTCAAAAAAGGCTGGCATCAAAAAATGAGCATCAAAGCCACCTAATTCCGCCGCAATAACATCAGTCTCGATCGGGTAATGTCCGCGTAAGGTAGAATCCGATCGACTCACCACCAAGAAATCTGCAATCCCTACCTCTGCGATGGCGATCTTCAAATTCTGGCAAACTTCCCGCGTCACTGCGGCTGCTTGACTGGGTTCTAGCGCGCGCGTATTTGTCAAGATAAAGAAAATCGGTGCAGCATCAGTCAACCCTAGTTTCAACGTCTCCACATCCCACTGAGTCAAGAGCAGACAACTATGAACCGTCTGCGATCCGGTAGGATCGTCATCGAGAACAATAATTTTGGGTTGACTTGTCATAGCTAATTACGATCGAAGAAATTTACTTGCCTCATCAATATAACCAACTTAGTAACCAAAAATTGTGTTTAAATCCCCTGTTGCACAACATATCCCCGACTTCTCCAAGAAGTCGGGGATATATCGAAATTTAGGGTAGGGGCAATGTCTTGTCGGTTTTTTATTCGGAGGGAACCTCCGAATAAAACCGCCGCTTCATGAATTGCCCCTACCCTAAATTTCACCCCCTGGCTCCAATTCGCAGCCAAGACGGCTTAGGATTGGCTAGTGGCGAAGCAAGCTGGATAACTTGTTCGACTAATCGAGGCACCAAATAGCTACCCCAAACGGCTAACTGACTTTGCCAACCGATGATAATTTCATGCTTATCGCGCTCGATTCCACGGATTAGAGCTTGGGCGACTCGTTGAGGAGACATTGGTACCATCCAGCGAAATAACTCCAAGTCTCGCACCATATCTGTATCAGTGAGGGTGGGTAAGAGCGAAATTACTCGGACATTATGGCTGGCTAATTCGCCGCGTAAGGCTTGGGTAAAGCCTAAAATGGCAAACTTAGTCGCTGAATAGGTAGACATCGTTGGTGCGGCTACCTTACCCATCAAACTGGAAACGTTAACAATTGTACCTTCTCGTTGCGATACCATCCGCCGCGCAATTAAGCGCGTTACATTATACATACCGAGTAAATTGATCGCGATCTCTTCTTGAACGTGTGGCAATTTAGATTGCAAGAATGGAGCTTGATGAGCGACTCCAGCACAGTTGATGAGTAAATGAATTTGTCCATAGTCTCGCCATGCTTGAGAGATGACGACATTCACCTGGATGCGATCGGTCAAATCTACAACTAGCGGGATAACTTCTACTCCCATCGCTTCAATATCTACAGCAATGTCAGCTAATCGCTGTTGATTGCGGGCGACGAGTAGTAGCCGTTTAATACCATGTTTGGCGAGTTCAAAGGCAATTGCTTGTCCAATGCCGCGCGATGCCCCAGTAACGAGGGCTGTTTTTCCTTGTAGCTTCATTTTCAAAACCTCCAAAGGTAAGGTCTCGCTGGATACCCAGAATCGATCCATAGATACATGGATTTAGATCCCCTGGAGATACAGTGAGGAGTTGGGAACTTAAATTTCGATCGAATGCTGGTTAGTTAGATCTACGAATTTGTAGACTAACTGAGTGTGTGTGGTAAATGGTGAAAGATCGTCTGCTCGCAGCAATTTTTCGGAGAGATGCCGATCGAGCATCGGATCGGTTGCATCAATTGTTCAGAGTGTAGGGATCTGGAAGTGACAAAGCATGGAGCACCTCTTGTAAAGATGAACAGTTAACGTGAGGATTTACGCCTCTATCACACCCTATCAAATAGATCTAGTGTTTGCAACATTTATTAGCAGTATTTAGCGATTGTGATATATCTCTACATAATTCTCAGGGATCGCTCGATCGGCTATTAATCTGTAGATCGGCTGTTTTGACTCGGTTGTAGTGCGATTGAGGCCCGCTCGATCGTGAGATTATTTCTGAGAGACTAACATTTTCAAAACGCGATGCATTCATTATCGATAGATCTAAACATGCTAGATGGGATAACGTTTACGTGGAGGTAGGGGCAATTCATGAAGCGGCTCGCGCTCGTCGGGTTCCCCGACGGTTTAGCGAGACAAGACAGCGGCGGTTTTATTCGGGGGTTCCCCCCCGAATAAAAAACCGACAAGACAGCGACACGCGCTATTGTTAACACACCTTACCGCTCAATTATCAATTATGTCTCCAGGTACCGTGAAAACCCATCGGTATCGCACTAGGTAAACCCAATCGACAGACGGGAAAATCATCCAACTTGTCACTATCGTAAATCCAAACTTCACTCTGATGATTTTCGCCATCATAAATGACTGTTAGAATCCAGCTTTGGTTAAGATCGAATCGATCGACCACATGAATTGGTTCGCTAGGATATAAATGTTTATCAATTTCAGCAGTAGTTAAGGTTTGAGTCTGTCGATCGAATCTTCCGATTGTACCGACTAATTCTTGATGGAGAATAGCGTCTGGTTTGTGAACGCCTAAATATGTATATCGCCATTCTTTTCCGACTTGAGACTGTTCGACTACGGGGAATTCACAACTACGATCGATTAGTTGTTCACTGCCAATTAGTTTGCCAGTGGTAGGATTTATTATCAGTTGCCACAGCGTACCGATGGCTTCGGTTTTGGTTTTACCAGTAGCAACTTCTGCCAAAAATTGATTGGTTGTAAAATCTGGATATCGCACTAAATCACAGATAATATTACTATTAGCATCGACATAGCCATTACCAAAATGCCACTGGAACCAAGTTTCAACGATCGATCGACTAATTAGAGTTAAATTATCGCGATCGAATACTAGGATCTGAGTGCCTAATTCTGGTTTCCAGCGGATCGAATCACTGTAGCTAGCCAATCCAAATAGAATTGGCAGTGGTTGAATTTCGAGTGGCGGCATACAAAAAACTAAGTACTTACCAACCATCAGAAAATCATGAACAGTTATAAGTCGAGGCAGTTTAGTTTGACTATAATTGATGACTTTACCACTGCGATCGCTTTCGTAGAGATTTAGTTGAGTTTGAGCACCGATCGAGACCCCAAAATTATAGATATGTCCAGAAATTGGATCGACTTTTGGATGTGCTGAGTAAATTAATGGTACTGAATTAAAACCTAAACTATCTGTGCCAATTGTCTCTAAACTATCTAAATCTAGCGCGTGGGGAATACCACCCTCCCATAATGCTAATAACCGATCTGGTAAAGCCAAAACAGCAGTATTTGCCACATTTTTGACCAATTTACTCCGTCGTTCCCAGATCTTGCCCGATGGTATCATCCCATAATTACCATACAGCCAGCGATTGACTTGACTTTCTGCTTGGTATCCCTCCGTCTGAACGTATCGATAGACACCGATAGCAGCCCTGTCAGCGAACTTTACGGCTAAAATTGCGCCATCTCCGTCAAACCAATGTCCCGCTCTTGTCCCAGCCCGTTCTAGCCGCCCTGGGCCATTGCGATAGAGAGTGCCACACAAGCCGGGTGGAATCGCACCGGAGAGAATTGGTAGTGATGTAGAGGGAAATTCAGGGGCAGGTCGAGCTAGAGCCTTGTACCAGAGCGGTTTGATAGTTACTTGTGGGGAGGTAATTGACATGAGTGAAACGTAAGCTGCTAGTTTAGTCTCGCATCAAAAGGGAAGGTATGGGAGTAACGGGGATTGGGAGTCAGGGAGTAACGGAGCAGGGGGTATGGGAGTAAGAAACACCCCAACACCCTAACGCTCCCACACCCATACTCCCAATCCCTCATTCCGCCGGAACTCGCCAAACTTGGATTTCACCATAGCTACCAGTTGCAACTGTCCGACTATCGGCACTAAACGCTACAGATAATATAGCTCGATCGTGTGAGGATATTGTGTGGAGGAGTTTACCATCACTCAGATTCCAAATATTGACAGTACGATCATCGCTACCACTGGCAATTGTCCGGCCATCTGGTGAAATTGCCACACACGCGATCGATTTAGAGTGTCCCATGAGAGTATTAATCAAATTGCCTGTGGCTGCTTCCCAAATTTTAATGGTGCAATCGTGACTAGCACTAATAATCTTAGTGCCATCAGGGGTAATGACAATGCTACTGACGCGACCGCTATGTCCTAATAATGTTTTGAGTAGTCGCCCTTCCTGAATATGCCACAATCTCACCGTATAATCGCTACTACCACTAGCAATTAACTGTTGATGAGTAGCCAAACAAGCAACATTTTGGAGATGCCCCTGACATTGATGGATCAATAGACCGTTTTGAGGCTGCCAGATCTTGATGAAAGCATCATTTCCGCCCGTTACCAATCTTTGCCCATCACTAGTCAACGAGATAGCATTGACAGCCGATTTATGGTCGAGTAACTGGGGTAACTTAGTCCCAGTTGTAAGTTGCCACCACTGAATTGTTCCATCCAAACTACTACTGATAATTGTTTCCCCATCAGTAGTTAGTAAGACACTATAAATCCAGTGACTATGACCCAGTAAATTATGAATTAATTTACCATCGGACAGTCGCCAAACCTTCACTGCATCGTCTACGTGCGTAATATCGCCATGTCCGCTCACCAACCACTGTCCATCAGTACTGAGGGCGAGAGTATATACTTCACTATAATATCCAGTGAGTTGATGTACTAGTGCGAGTCGATCGTAAGAAATTTGCTCAAGTGCATTTACGTCCGGAAATCCCATTTCTAGATCTGCCATCACCACCATCCCAGTGGCTTCAGCTTCAGTCCAATTTTGGGACATTCCCGACAGCTCTGTTGGTTTGAGTGTAATATGTGCGAGTCGATTCCAGCTTGAGGCTGGAGCGGCAATTTGTTGACAGATCGTCGGGAGACAACTAGCCGCTGGAACTACTTTTTCGATCGCTTGGAGCCGTTCTCGTGCATCCCTAACGGCTAATTGGATAGATTTACCACCAGAAAAAGCTTTGAGAAACAGTTTGACAAATTCCTGCGCGACTTGATCTTGGACGGCTTCGCGCATGACGATCAAGTTGGGAATCTGGAGATCGGCTAGTTCATTTGCTAGTTCTAAACCCTCGCCACAATTGAGAATCAGTAATTTTAATCCCCGCTGGACGGCAGTCCTAATTCGATATTTGAATTCGGTAATGCCGATAGTATCGTGGTGATTGATATAGATGCGATTGTTGGGTAAATAGCCAGAAATATAGCTGCTAAAGAACATTACACTCCAGGACTTCTGAGTGACTAAATCGACAAAATCAGGATGATTGGGTGCAACGACAAATTTTGACTCAGTATAAGGCAATGCATCTAAATATTCTTTGCTGCGATCGAGTTTAATTCCCTGGGCACTAGTAAGTATAGATAGTACTGAAACTTGCAATTTTTCCTCAGTTGCGGAATCGTCCGCGATCGAGGGAATCGGTGATAAGCTAACTTCTGCGAGCGGGTATCGATCGAGTAATGGTTGCCAGATCGAATTCCACGGTAGCTTGAGTAATATTTTGGAACGGCTCTTCACAATAATACCGATTTCTCGTTCGGGATCGACAACTGCCGCCAGTCGCTCGCGGATCGTCTGGAATCCTGGAGAACTATACCATTGATGTAAATTTGCTTGCAGCATCGCGCCCGCATCCAAACAGTCATTAATTCTTTCTGGCACGAGACTAACGGCTTTATTACTCATCAAACGATGATTCTGGGGATCGAGCCGACGATATCGAGATTGCCATTCCTGATATTGGGACAGCATGGGGGCAATATCTGGAAAGTTTACCACCGTCTGTGCCAGTAACTGACGATTAGCCCCCAAGACAGTCATATCGACTTGAAGAATCGCGCCTGATTGGGCTTCTTCAACCATAAAAATGACTTCCTTGCCCCAAGCAACTGAAGAAGATCCTTTACCTGCCAATATAGAACTGGCACTTTCTTCGCCAATCGCTCGATCTCCAGTTGCCACTGTCGGTGAATGAGCGTATAGTGGCTCCATTTCCTGGGCTAGGAAATTGGCGACAGTATAATAATTTGTACTGTGATTGAGTCTTATCACAATCCGGTAAAGTAAATACTTCAGCTCCACAATAGAAGTGTGGCGATCTCGCAATTCTTGGAGATAACTTTTGAATTTAGCCGTACTCAGTTGTTGAGCTTCATTACTCCAATTATTGGTACAAGCACAGAATACCAGCTTTTTAATTCTGGCAATGTGATTGCTTTGTTCTAGATTATGTACGATCGCATCCAGCATCCCTGACTCCCGATTAAGACTCCACTCTTTGGTACTAGCAAGAATACTCAACTATTCGAGCAATTAAGCTCCACTCTTTGGCAAGACGGTATTATTATTCGCATTTTTTAAAATTTGATAACAAGTAACAATTGTAGCTTGGATTGAAAGCTCTCGTCTTTCAAGCGATTGATGACATGACTAACCGATGTAAGTCGGAAATCGCCGAATCGTTGATGTGTTGTCGCTCAGGGCTGTCTATGCATCCGAGCAGGTTTGACAGAAGCCCAGCCGATGGTGACATAGTATGAGTAGACGCGCCTTTTGTAGAATCAATGCTCTACTGTAGAGACTCTCAAAAACGATTTAACTATCTCAACATTCATTATTCCCCAAATATCGAGCTTCTTTATCATGAGAAAATAGTAAAATTTGGTAGCTAATTGCTAATCATTAAATTAAGCTGCTTTATCAGAAGATAATTTTAGGGTGGAAGGTAGAGGGTGGAAGGTAGATTAACTTCAAGACGAACCTGAGTAGGATGATAAGCTTAAAATTAGGAGTTAGGTGTCTAATTCGCCCCTATCCGCTACCCTCTATCCTCCACTCTCTATGAAGATTGCTAACAATATCACCGAATTAGTCGGTCGCACGCCATTAGTCAGACTCAATCGCATCCCTCAATCCGAAGGCTGTGGTGCGGAAATAGTCGTCAAATTAGAAAGCATGAATCCGGCTGCATCTGTTAAGGATCGGATTGGAGTCAATATGATTGAATCTGCCGAAAAGGAAGGTCTGATTGCGCCTGGTAAAACAATTTTAGTCGAACCAACATCGGGAAATACGGGTATTGCCCTGGCGATGGTAGCAGCGGCGAAGGGATATAAATTGATTCTGACGATGCCAGAAACGATGAGTCTCGAACGCCGAGCGTTATTAAAAGCTTATGGTGCTCAATTGGAACTGACTCCAGGTAGTGAAGGGATGAGCGGCTGTATTCGTCGCGCTCAGGAAATTGTCGATAAAACTCCCCATGCTTACATGTTGCAGCAGTTTCGGAATCCGGCTAATCCTCAAATTCACCGGATGACTACCGCTGAAGAAATTTGGGCTGATACAGATGGTCTCGTCGATATTGTCGTGGCTGGAGTCGGTACTGGCGGAACGATTACGGGAATTGCTGAGGCTCTCAAACCTCGCAAGCCAGAGTTTAGAGTCATCGCTGTCGAACCAACTAATAGTCCTGTATTATCCGGTGGAAGACCGGGACCTCACAAAATTCAGGGGATTGGCGCGGGATTTGTCCCTCAAGTGTTAAAGCTGGAATCGATCGATGAAGTTATTCAGGTGACAGACCAACAAGCGATCGAGTATGGGCGTAGATTAGCACGAGAAGAAGGCTTATTGTCAGGTATTTCTACCGGTGCAGCTTTATTTGCAGCGATCGAAGTCGGTCGTCGTCCCGAAAATAAAGGTAAACTAATCGTCATGATTCAGCCTAGTTTTGGCGAACGCTATCTCAGTACTCCTCTATTTCAAGATCCAGAACCATCAGTAAATTAGGCTTTAGGCGTTAGGTATTAGGTACTAGGGGCTGATTCAAGTAGAACAAGATAATTATCGATCTCATTGAATGCCTAAAGCCTAAAACCCAACGCCTAAAGCCTAAAGCCTAAAGCCTAATTCAATGTCAGAAACACACTACCAAGTTCTTCAACTCACCACAAAAGCTACTGCCGATGAGATCAAACAATCTTATCGGCGGTTAGCCAAGGAATTTCACCCTGATGTTAATGGTGGCAAAGCTAATCTCGATCGTATTATTCAACTCAATGCTGCTTATGAAGTATTAGGTGATGAACGCAAGCGCAGAGAATACGATTACCTCCTGCAACCAGCCGTCGCAATTCCCCGCCAACAACAATCATCAGCTCACATCCCCCGTCGTCCTCGGCCAGTCGGACACGAACTTGATGAAGAATTAATCTTGTGGTTAAATCAAGTTTATCAACCAATTAATCGCACGATCGGGTGGATTATTAAGCCACTAAAAACGCAGATTCGCGAACTTTCTGCCGATCCATTCGACGATGAATTGATGGCAAATTTTGAGGCATATGTAACTGAATGTCAGAAACATTTACAGAAAATCGACAAGATTTTTCATTCGATGCCCAATCCCTCATTATTAGCAGATATTGCCGCTAATTTATACTACACCGTTAATCAGGTGTCTGACGGTGTTAAAGAGTTGAATTTTTACATCATGAATTATGACGAGAGCTATTTACACGATGGAACTGAGATGTTTAAGATTGCGGCTCAGTTGCAAAAAGAAACCAACAAGAGAATTAAAAGCTTTAAGTAAGTGGAAAGTGGAAAGTTGAAAGTAATTTACTGAGCCGCATTACTGTGTTATGGCGATGCTGGAGTCAACAAGATTAAAGCTTCACTACTTTGGCGAAGATCTTTGTCAAATGTCTTCCCTGTATAGCCTTTTACAGTGAGAAGAGTATAAGATTGAACCACTTTTTGCGGAATAAATACTATTCCTTGACGATTCGTTCGACCTTCCCAATGTTTGCTATTAGTGGGACATGGTGCCTTAATACAATCGATTCCATTCTGGCTATCAATTTGGGTAGGTCGGTTGGTGACAGGTTTATTGGTGGTTCCATCTATCACCGATAACTTCAGGACCCCAGTGCCAGTGTTGTTACCTAGATCGATTTTAGTTTCAGCCAAAACTGGCTGTAATAATGAGCTAACAAGGATAGCAAGACTCAAACTTTTGCCAAAAGTTAAAAAAGGTCGATTAATCACGATGCGTCCTCCATTTAATATATATCTCTAAGGAATGAGAATTAAATAATTTGTAACTCTTTTTTTTAGTAGGGGCAATTCATGAATTGCCCCTACTAAAGGTAGGGCGAAGGATCGATCTACCTTTTCTTCAATCCTCATTCCTCAGCTACAATTCTTCCGATCGTATTTCCGATAACCTAATCAGCAATCCTATTTAAAATAATCTAAAATTAACATGACTGAAGTTATCTTTCATCTGGCATTCCCGATCGAGAATATCCCAGACACCAAAAAATTCTACGTGGATGGTTTAGGCTGTACAGTAGGCAGGGAAGCAACCAATTCGATGATTTTAAACTTATACGGACATCAACTAGTCGCCCATATTACTGACAAACCTGTGCCCCGACAAACCGGAATTTATCCCCGTCATTTTGGGATTGTCTTTCCGACTTTAGCCGATTGGCAAGCATTACTCGATCGATCTACATCTCGACAACTAAAGTTTTATCAGTCAGCAAAACATCGCTTTCCCGGCGAAATTACCGAACATCGCACCTTCTTTCTAGAAGATCCATTTGCCAATCTATTAGAATTCAAATACTATACGCACCCCGAAGCAATTTTTGGTGCCAGCGATTTTACTCGAATTGGTGACTAAGGATAATTGGCGTTGCTGAATTAATGTGTGAAAGAACAAGTCTCGCGGGTTTGAATACCTGCCTTAAAACTTAACTTTCAACTTTCTGTTTTGTCGCGCTCAACCGTCGGGGAACTAGGGCGCACGCGCACCGCAACTTTCAACTATTTAACAGGTTGAGATAGGGCATCGACGATCGCGTTGAGAGTGCGGGGATCTGAGACCATCCAGGGATGAGTAAGTGCTGAAATCATTCGCTCTGTTCCAATGCCGAGTTGAGAACTACTCGGCGGTAAAATAATTAGGTCGAAAGGAGTCCATAAAGAAGTAAAATTAAGAGAGTTTAATCGATCTACATCCCGATTTAGATCTTGTATAAACTCATGTTCGGGACGCATTTGGATACAACCAGGTTGCATCGAAAAATGTGCCGCGATCGTTCCTTTGTGAGGCGTAGAAATTGTAATAAATCTCTGCACCCGATCGATCCCACCCAACCGTTGAATATAGTAACGAGCAACTAAGCCGCCCATACTAAAACCTAGCAGATCGATCGGCCGATCGGGATCGAAAGTTCGATCGATTAAAGCCGCTACCTGTCCCGCCAAAATTTCTAGTCTGGCAGCCCCATGATTGGGGGTAAGATTTATATCAAAAACTTGCCATCCCAAACCTCGCAGATGGCTGGCGATCTTGCGCATCTTGTAGCTGGTATCCATCAAGCCATGTACCAGGAGAATCGGGTGGCGATCGAATCGATTCTCATCCTGAGAGCGGCTTGTACTAAACGGAGCTGTTGGCGTAGTCTCTCCGTAAGGCGAAGTGAATCGAGGTACACCAATGGTCGTCGGTAAATGAGGATTAGGATTTACTTGCATATCAGAGATCGTTCGGGCGATGTCAGTGTCAGTCTCAATTGTAAAATAGCCGATTGTGGTCGATCGATCTGCTCGTGACAGTTTTTCAACTGTCTCACAGCCTAAATTGAGAATAGTTACAGCAGGGAATTTTAGCTACTTCACAGATATCATCAGAAACCCAGTCCTTTCTGACAAGTAAATTTTTGTTAAACTTTGTAATCTTATCTTGCACTTGCCAGCAGTCAAAATTGATAATTCAATTTATGTAATGAGAGAGATAATTTACTGTGTTTAAAAAGTTCTTTGGCAAAAAAAATGATGGCTTCTATCTCCAAATAGAAGATGACAACGCTCCACCAAAATCGGAAGCTAAGGCTAAAGCTCAAGCCAAACCGGAACCCGTATCCACCCCAGCACCTGCGGCAGCGGCTACTCCAGTTGCACCAGCAGCGGCAACTCCAGTTGCACCCGCAGCTCAAGCTGATAAAAAAGCCGACAATAAAGCAGCTAAAGCCGATCAAAAATCTGCCAAAAAAGCTGAAGCTCTCAAAAAGGTAGAAGCTCCCGCTCCTGTTGCAGTTTCAGCACCTGCGGCTCCAGCAATTACCAACTTTGCGACTGACTACTTGATTAAACCATCCTCTAACTCTGGTCGTCGTCTGCCTGGTGCCAATATGAATGGATTTTTAGAATTAGCACGTCAAGCCAAAAAACCAGTGAACATCAAATAGGGCAGTATTGGGCGGCGTAAATCCAAGTGCTATTTTGGGAAGAGCGGGGAGCGGGGAGCGGGGAGCGGAGAGAAATGACTACTTCATATCCCAAATCCCGAATCCCAAATCCCGACCCTCCCAAGAGTACTAGTTTGTAGAAATGCGATCGATTTGGGAGTTCTTATCTTTACACATGGATAAAGCACTAAAAAGCTGAAAAGCTCGATCCCAAGGGCTATCAGCGCGACGTAATAATTCAATATGTGGATTAATCCAATTTAGTAGCTCCGGGTAGCCGATTGCTGTTTCCGCAAAGGGTGTAAAGTCGCTTTGGGTATGCACTTCTGGGACTTGTTTGTGGATTTGGGCAATCAGATTTTTCCAGTTATCGTGACTAGTCGAGGGAATGCGTTCGCCATTTAACAAGCCACTGAGATCGCCACTGAGTTGACTGCTTAAATCACCAGTGAATTGAGTGCGATTCTGGGTAATTAGCTGCTTGTAATCGCAAAAATCATAGGTCTGCGAACACAACCTGAAGATACTGCGACGATCGCGCAATTGTAAATCGCAGATGTGAACGTAGTCGAGAATTCTGGGTTTGCGGTGAGTGCGATTGCGCGCATCTATTTCCATCACCTCTTCAAAAATCGGCAACATGCCCGTGACGATTTGGGTAACTTCCGACCAGTTAAAACTAAATGTTCGCAGTTCGGCACGATCGTCCAGACAGACGATTGTCGCTTTAGGATAAAATGACTGGAAATGACTGACTCGAAAGACAAACATTTGCTGAGTGTCATGTTTCGAGACACAAAAACAGGGAATCTCTGCTGTTTGCAATCGATCGCGATAAAACTCTAATTCTCCCATTTGTCCGACCCGATACAGTCGCCAACCCCGACGGGGTAACTGAAGTCTAGCACTGTAGGGATCTAGATTCATAATCCCCGCGAATTTCGGTGCCGTTGCCTGCTTCTGTTCCTGGGACATCGGTTCGAGCACCAAAAATCCTGGTTCGATATTGTCTTCGATTCCGGCTCTGGCTTGTGCTACAGCATTTGCTTGAATTTGTGACTGGATCCGATCGATGCGTTGAATCCCTTGACGGGCTTCAGTCGTAATTTTAATATTGACAGCATGTTGAAGCAGCAGCCGATAAATTTCTAGTGCGTTATCGAGTTTGTTTGTTGCTTCTTGCAATTGTGCCGCGTAAAGTTGTATTTGGTGGTCGTCTGGGTGTTTTGCGACTAACGTAGCGATTAACTTAGCGGCAGTCTTGTAATCCTGACGATTTAGGGCATCAGCAGCTTGCTCTAACATAGGTTTAGGAAAGTTATTTGCATAGAGTAGTCTTTTGAAAGTCGTCAGGATGTCGCAGTGTCCCAGAAGGCACATCTTCGTCTCTGTATATAGAGTTCCCTCATCTGCGTGTAAACCTAACTAGTTACTGGATTTTTTCGTCATTTATTTACTATTCACTATCGACATAATGCCTCTAGATTCATTGACAAATAGCCACGCGATTATGTTGGGGTTATTACTCTGTTTTGCGATCGTTCATAGTGGTCTGGCGGCTTTGCGCCCCTGGGGTGAGGGTAAAATTGGTGCGCGGTTATATCGCGTCATCTTTGCCTTGGTGAGTATTCCCTTTGCCACGATCCTGATTATTTATTTTTTCAATCATCGCTATGATGGCTGGCAATTGTGGCAGGTACAGGGCACCCCTTGGGTCGCACCAGTCGTGTGGATCTTATCCTTCATCTCCTTTCTGTTTCTTTATCCAGCTACTTTCAATCTACTCGAAGTTGCGGCGGTGCTCAAACCTCAAGTCCGCATTTACGAGACGGGCATCATGCGAATTACGCGCCATCCTCAAATGGTCGGCCAATTGATTTGGTGTGTTGCCCATACACTCTGGATCGGGACTACTTTTACATTGGTAACGTCGATCGGGTTGATGCTTCATCATTTATTTGCCGTCTGGCATGGGGATTACCGCCTGGAACAGCGGTATGGATCAGATTTTGAGCTGGTAAAGGCGAGAACCTCGATTGTCCCCTTCCAGGCGATTCTAGATGGCAGACAGACGCTGCAATTAGCCGAATTTCTTCGTCCTGCCTATCTTGGTGTGGTGGTATTTGTCGCTGTATTTTGGTGGGGACACCCGTGGTTAATTCAGATGACTGCGAGGGTATCCTTTTAAAAGGCAATGAGGTACTTTCTATCTGGTCGATCGACTAGTAGCGGCACAAATTGAGCGGCTATTCCCAAATCTCATCAGAATAGTCTTTTTATTTACGCCCAAAACTACTAAATTGTAGATTTGCGACTGCGGACACAACATCTGTTACTTCTACGAGGCTTGATTTTTTGCACGCTTCGTTTCAAACTTACGTCGATTTACGGATAGATTTAGCCCGATTGTCTCGATCCCTAGTACTTATTCGCCGATCCCTATTCCCTCGATTGGGGTAATTAGGTTAGCATAAATACTTATATAACAAAAATTTTGATACTAAGATTGACCACCCTTTATGATCCATTCTGTAACAGATCTGAATTTTAAGGCAGAGGTTCTCGCGTCATCGATTCCCGTACTGGTCAATTTTGGCGCACCTTGGTGCGGATTGTGTAAGGTAATCGAACCAACATTGATTCAGTTTCAGGATCGTTGGGACGAGCAAATTAAATTAGTTAATGTTAATGCAGATGATAACCTCAAGTTAGCTAGTACCTATCGACTAAAGACTCTGCCCACCTTGATTTTGTTTACGAATGGACGGCCTGCCAATCGGCTAGAAGGATTTCATAGTCGGGAAGATCTCCGTGCTAACTTGGATCGGATGACGAGAATTGCGACTATTAATTGGCAAATTGGAGATCGAGGTGCACCGATGCAGATTGATTGGCGATTGGTGGCGATCGAATAATTAGATCGTTAGCTTGCAGTTTACACTAACCTTAAGCGGCGTATTATTTTGTTGTCGGGATTCGGGATTCGGGATAGTTCCGTAACTTACACTGCTTAGTACTATTCTTTGTACGGGTATAAACTGCGCTTTTACAAAGAGCAATTAATTGCTCAGAGTGTTTATTTGGTGCGTTGCGGCTACCCTTCTAACACCCCCTAACCATAGATCGATGATGACAGTGTAAAGTACTGTATTAAATAGCTATCCTTTCCAAGGAAACGATAACCTTGGAAAGGACAGCTAAAAGCTATTTAGCTTGGTTGCTACACTCCAACAGCCACAGGCTTTTGAGTGAAGAAAGCATTTCGCACTGTCTCGGCGATTTGGGCGCTTGTCAAACCCAGACTACCCAGGGATTCATCTGGCGTAGCGTGTTCTACCAGAATGTCTGGTACGCCAATCCGTTTAATCGGTACTACCACATTGAGATCCATTAATGATTCAGCAATCGCCGAACCGAAACCACCCATCAGACAGCCTTCCTCAACCGTTACCACTTTGCCAATTTTTCGAGCTAGAGGCGCAAATAGTTCGGTATCTAATGGCTTGGCAAACCGCGCATTGATTACCGTCGCTGAAATCCCATGCTCGTTCAGGAGTTGGGCGGCTTGGAGGGTCGGATGTACCATCGAACCGTAGGCAATCATCAAGACATCATCACCCTGACGGAGGATTTCCGCCTTACCGATCGGTAGTTCTTCCCAACCTTCTTCCATTAACGGTACACCATAACCGTTACCACGGGGGTAACGCATGGCAATTGGGCCATCGGTATAGTTAATTCCGGTGACTACCATCCGTTGCAATTCGCCCTCATCCTTAGGAGCCATCAGCACCATATTCGGGATACAACGCAGATAGGCAATATCATACATCCCTTGGTGGGTTGGGCCATCAGCACCGACGATTCCGGCTCGATCGAGACACAAAAATACAGGTAGCTGTTGAATGCAAGCATCGTGTACGATCTGATCGAATGCGCGCTGCAAGAAGGTAGAATAAATTGCCGCTACTGGGCGCATTCCTTCGGTGGCTAACCCAGCGGCGCAGGTAATTGCATGTTGTTCGGCAATTCCGACATCAATGTATCGCTCTGGGAATTTCGCCTGGAATTTATCTAAGCCCGTCCCTGTGCCCATCGCAGCAGTAATCGCGACAATTTTGGGGTTTTGTTCGGCTAAAGTCATCAGGGTATCTGCAAATACCTTGGAATAAGTCGGTGGCTTGGGTTTAGTTGCTGGGGCACTTTTACCAGTGGCGAGATTAAAGGGATTTTGAGCATGATAGCCTTCTTGGTCTTTTTCGGCGATTGTATAACCTTTACCCTTCTTGGTTACAACATGTACCATCACTGGGCCTGCATGTTTGTGGGCACCTTCAAAGGTACTAATTAATTCGGCCAGATTGTGACCGTCTACAGGGCCGATATAAGTAAAGCCTAGTTCTTCAAATACCGCACCGACTTTAGGCACAGCTAAACGTTTCATTCCTTCCTTCACCCGTGCGAGTTCGGGAGAAATCGATTCGCCGACAAACGGGATATTTTTTAACTGTTCCTCCAGATTGTCGCTGAGGAACTGAATCGGCGCACTGACGCGCAGTTTATTTAGATAACGCGGAATCGCACCCACATTCGGCGAGATCGACATCTCGTTGTCATTTAACACTACCAACAGATTGGTTTTGGGTAAATGTCCAGCATGATCGATCGCTTCTAAAGCCATCCCACCCGTGAGTGCGCCATCGCCAATTACAGCTACACATTTAAAGTGTTCGCCCTTGAGGTCGCGCGCGATCGCCATCCCCAAGGCGGCAGAAATACTCGTAGAGGCGTGTCCCGCCCCAAAGTGGTCGAATTTACTTTCCTTGCGATTGAGATAGCCTGCAATCCCATCCTTCTGGCGGAGCGTATGGAAACGATTGTATCTGCCCGTAATTAATTTATGGGGATAAGCTTGGTGTCCGACATCCCAAACTACTTTATCTCGATCGAGATCCAATGTTTGATATAGTGCCAATGTCAGCTCGACAACGCCTAACCCAGGGGCTAAATGTCCACCACTAGCTGCTACTGTCTGAAGATGCTTTTCCCGGATTTCCAGAGCAACCTGCTCTAACTGCCGAACAGATAAACCGTGCAACTGGTTTGGATGGGTGATTTCGCTTAGGTGCATAGCCAGTTTTCCCCGTCTAATACGATTTCGATATATGAGTACCTCTCCTAACTGTAATTTATTTAGCAGGTTTGAGATCGGTAAGTTCTCGTGTTGTAACAGTTAGCAATAGGAATCAGCGATTTTAGCAAGAGTGGATGACGGATTAGAACAAGAATTACAAGCGGATGCGGAGATCGATCGAGTATGCGGTGGAATAAATCGGTAAAGACTGGCTTAGTGATTTTGCTAAGTTTAGGAGCATTGGGAGTTGTTTATAGTGTGTGCGATCGATTGGGATATATTTTCCCGTTGGCTCTATGGAGTGACATCATGTGCGAGGAATGTTCCAAGCAAATGACCTATCATCAACCACCACCTGAAACTGGACTTATTCGTGGCAATAAGTCGATCGATGAATTGTTCGGCGGTCGATTCGACAAAGCAAGGATTTCAGTTCTCATCGAAAAATCTAAATATCGCCTCACTATCTATCAAGATAAACGACCGATTAAATCATATCCAGTCGTTTTAGGAGACAATCCCAATGGTGATAAATTTATCGAAGGAGATCGCCGCACTCCTGAAGGAATATTTCATCTTAAAGATCTCTATCCTCATCCCCAGTGGTCCAAATTCTTGTGGTTGGATTATCCTAATGCTGCTTCATGGCGCAAACATTTAACCGCGAAACAAGCTGGTAAAATTCCTTGGTATGCATCAATCGGTAAAGATGTTGGTATTCACGGTGTACCTAGCAATGGAGATAATTTGATTGACACTCAAGCTAACTGGACATGGGGGTGTATTTCGCTCAAAACTGCTGATGTGAATGAAATTTATCGAGTGTCTAGATCTGGTACTTTAGTCGAAATAATCCCCTAGTATTTGTAAATTACTGGTGGAGATCGATCCGATCTACTAATCCATTATTTACGTAATTATCATCCTGCGTACCTAGCAATCGATCCCAAAAGGTAAAATATAGTCCGTAATGCTTGGTACATTTATGATGATGCACCGAATGATGTGCAGGACCGATTATCCATCGTCCCGACCAGCTCAGACAACCCGAAGTGGGAAATAGTGAAAACCCCAGATGATTTAATACCGACCAAACTGTCATAGTCATAATAATCGAGATCGCGGTCAAGAAATGAAGTGGTATTGTAAATACGATCGCGACTAAAAATAACGCTTGAAAAATTGCTTCCGCCGGATCGAATGCGAAGGATGTCCAGGGAGTTGGGTGTTTAGATAAATGATGTCCCAAATGAAACCATTTGAATAATTTTGGGTGGTGAAATAAACGATGGATAAAATAAAAATAAGTATCTTGGAGCAACAGCACCCCTATAAAGCTAACGCCTAAGTACCATAACCCATATCCATCCAAATCGGCATATAAAGCAGTACCACCTCGATCGAACTCAAAGATCGAAAATGCTGCACTGAGTGCGAAAATAACGGTTGAAAGTAGTGATAATTTGATATCTCGCCGAATTGATTCCCAAACTGGCGGATCGATCGATATTCCTCGATCGACTAAAAACTGTTTTAGCACTGAGTGAATCAACAGATGCGTTCCACCAGCAACTAGAAAATATCTGCCCAAAATAATGCCGAGGAAAGCAAACCAATAGTACAGAAATGGGTGATGGTCTGCCAATGTAAAATTACCTCATCAATCGGAAATTAGGCGTATATTCTAATCCTATTCGATCGACAAGGATTTGGGAGGGTGTATTATCCGAGCGGGGAGTATGGAGATGGGGATGGATAGGGTGAGGAGACTGGGCAAAATAACAATATCGCTAGATTTTCTGAGCCATTTTAATGATCTCCTTGCCACAAGCAGCGAATAGTAAAATAGCCATTACTGCAAGAAACCTGACTTCTTCGAGAAGTCGGGTTTCTGTACCCATCTATGTTGAACCGTCTTGATTGCTATCGCAGACGGTAAGCCTTTCCGTTGAGGTTTGAAAATGAAAGGCATCAAGTATTTCCATAAGACTTTTAATGTATCTTTTGTTAAAATAGAAAATCAGTAAATTTTTGTAGGCTGGGCAGTGCCCACCAGCTAGAGTTTAACCATTATTATTAAATTCTTATAGCCCAAAAACAGCATTATTCAGTAGTAACAGAAGAACGTAATACCACTGCCAAGAGTCCTGGATAAAGCCTGTCGAGATCGGCAGATCGGAGCGTATTAATGTGTTGAGTTCCTTCCTTCCGCGTCAACACCAACCCCGATTCGCGCAAGATTTTGAAATGGTGGGACATAGTAGATTTGGCGACAGAGCAATCTAGATCCGAGCAAGTTAACTCCCCTGTTTGAGCCAATCGTTGGACAATCTGCAACCGCACCGGATCTCCCAGCGCGTATAGTACGCCGACGAGGGAGATATCTTCGGATTGGGGGTGGTAGAAGGGGCGCATGGTGTGTGGGTTTGACAGTTGCAGATATGCTGTCGATCTCTAACTCGATCGGGAGCTACTTGCATTATCTCATATTGGTTGATATAGTTTAATAGTTCGAGAACATCGAATTATCGAAATAGATCGAGCAAACTAACCTAACTCTTCAAGACTATTTAAGTTAGCTATGATATTTACCCATCTGTTTACACCCCTGAAACTTGGTGCATTGACTATCCCCAATCGGATACTAATGGCACCATTGACTCG
>NZ_JANOJV010000026.1:0-6062 GCF_031418915.1 Chamaesiphon sp. VAR_48_metabat_135_sub
ATTAGTTCGGCATCTTCTGAAAAGACAAATTTCCATTCACCGAGACGTTTACCCAAAACTTGTACTGATGTCCAGCCAAAGATTTTTTCAGCCGTAGCCGACCATCTAGATACTCTAAAATCTCGATCCCATTCGATTGCCGCCAGCGGAGAATTTTCAAAGTGAAAATTTAGTTTTTGGAGCGCGTCGCGCAAGCTATTCTCAGTCTGTTGAAGGTCGCGCGTGCGTTCGATTACCCGCTGTTCTAATTCATTTTTTGCTTGACGGAGTGCAGTATCTGTGCGTTCGCGCTCGATCGCGTATCGAATCGATCGCAGCAATAAGTTGCGATCGACTTGTCCTTTGATTAGATAATCTTGCGCTCCTTGTTGCATTGCCAAAAGAGCTAAAGTTTCATCATTTAAGCCTGTCAAAACGACGATTGGAATATTCGGAGATCGATCGCGTAATTTGAGAAAAGAGTCGATTCCTTGGCTATCTGGGAGGGAAAGATCGAGCAGGATGATGTCAAAGGGAGGAGGTGTGAGTGGGATGTTTTCAGTACTTATTGATAACTGTTCTATTGCAGCGGCTAGTGTCATTACGGGGGTAATCTGACACCGAGTGGTGGTAACTTCTCGAAGAATTTCTTGCAACAACCGGATATCACCAGGGTTGTCTTCAACAAGCAAAATGTTGAGAACAGTAATCATCGGTTAGGGGATAGGGAATAGGGGATAGGGGATAGGGCAAAGGGTAAAGGGTAAAGCAAAGTTTAAAGGATAAAAATTTTAATTAGATCCTCTCTATTTTTCTATTCCCTAACCCCTAGCCCCTAACCCCTATTCCGGTGGTAACTGAACGATGGCGAACCAAAAATCGGCGATCGATTGAATAATATGAATGAAGTGGTTAAAGTCTAGGGGCTTGGTAATAAAGCAATTGGCGTGGAGATTATAAGCTTTGAGGATATCCTCTTCGGATTGAGAAGTTGTGAGCACAACGATCGGAATTCGCTGCAATTTTTCATCCGCTTTAATTTCAAGTAACACTTCCCGTCCGTTTTTACGGGGCAAATTCCAATCTAGTAAAATTAAATCGGGGTGAATGGCTTGATGATATTCGCCGTGACGGTGCAGAAAATTCAGGGCTTCGACACCATCAGCTACCACACTTAAATTAACATTGATTTCTCGATCGGCTAGAGCAATTCGGGTTAGATTTACGTCACCAGGATTGTCTTCAACTAGTAAAATTTCAATGGGGCGGCTGTTTATGGGCATGTTGAGAAGAGATACTACCTACTGCTGGGATTAGAAAGTAGAATGTCGATCCATAACACTCTGGCTGTGCAGGTAGAGATTGAGGCAACACTGAGTCCAATCTCATCGGTGTAGAATCTACCCAAATTGTACCACCATGACGCTCGATGATTTTTTTACAGATGGCCAAGCCGATGCCCGTACCTGGATAGTTGACTCGCGTATGTAAGCGTTGAAAAATCACAAAAATTCGATCGAGATATTCAGCTTCGATCCCGATCCCATTATCTGTCACCGCAAAGCACCAAGCCGATCGAGTCACAGGGATCTCCTCAGTTGATGGTGAACTTAAATCGATGTGTGGTGGGGCATCGCAGCTTCTGCCACTCGGCGCAGAACTGTGACTCTGGATGCCTGCTCCTGAGAGGGTGGGAGTGGGGCTGAGGGTATTTTGGTTGAGGGCATCGATCGATCTCACACTAATATGAATTTTGGGTGAGATTTCCCGCCGAAATTTAATCGCATTAGCAATCAAATTTTGAAACACCTGTGTCAATTGGGTGGCATCGCCCCAAATTTCTGGGAGTGGATCGTGAGTAATTACGGCGGTACTCTCGGTAATCGCGACTTGAAGGTTGGAAATTGCATCTTGGAGTACTAAATCGCATTTGACCAGATCGAAGGGCTGTCCGCGACTGCTAACGCGGGCATAGCTCAGTAATGCTTGAATCAATGCTTGCATTCTCGCCGCACCATCTACGGCATAATCGATAAATTCATCAGCATCTCGATCGAGTTTACCCTGATAGCGACGGGACAAGAGTTGGAGATAGCTAATCACCATGCGGAGCGGTTCTTGGAGATCGTGAGAGGCAATATGTGCAAACTGCTCTAGCTCGGTATTCGATCGCGCGAGTTCTTGGCGTTGGAGCTGTTCTTGTTCGAGTAATTGGGATTGAGTCAGGGCAATCCCGATTTGAGTGGCGAGTTGTGATAGAATTTCCACCTCATTTGGTTGCCATTCTCGCGGTGCTTGACAGTGATGAACGATTAATAATCCCCACAATTCATCTCGCAGGTGAATCGGCACGATCGAACTCGCCTTAACTGCAAACTTTTGTAAGAATTCTACATAACAGGGTTCAAATCCGCCTTGGGTGATATCGGTAACAGTATAGACTCGCCCCTGTGCGTATCGAGCATGATAAGTTCGATCGAAACAAGGATCGACAATCGTACTCCCCATCGCCACTGGATAACCAGCTAGAACTTTTTCCTCGACGATCGTCCCAGAGCCATCTGCCTCGAACCGAAAAATCAAGACTCGATCGACTTCCAACAGTTTTTGGACTTCTTCTACCGCAGTTTGTAAAATCTCCGCTAATTTTAGGGATTGGCGAATTTTTTGCGAGATTTCTCCAGATAGTTTTGCTTGTTTCCGCAGTCTGACTCGATCGCTAATATCAATTACAGTCGAGCGACTGCTTAGATAATTTCCGCGATCGTCTTTAATCGCAATTACTGTCGTACTTATTGGTACAATTTGTCCATCTTTACGCACTAGATTTAGTTCTAGATCGTGAATCCAGCCGCGTGTTTTGACAATCGAGAAATTATGATGAAATGTTTGAATACTTTCGGGAGCGAGTAAATCAACAATATTTTTACAACCAATTATTTCTGACTCTTCATAACCTAACATTTGCAATTCGGTACGATTAATTCGCAAGAATTGTCCGGTTGAATTGAGAGAATGATATCCACAGGGAGCATTGTGGTATAACTCTTTGAATTCAGCAACATAATCTCGCAGTGTCGATTCAGCTTGGCGTTTTTTAGTGAGATCCCAATGTACTAACCCATATAAAATCCCCAGCAATAGTAAGTCTGATAAACCAGATATCCCAAAGGCAATTTGGGCATCAGCTAAACTTTTTCGGGATTCAATTCGCAGTCGATCGACACTGATTTTTTCCGATTCATCTAAGCTAGTAATAATTTCCCTGATTCGAGCGATCGATCTTTGCCCCCCTTGGGATAACACAATTTGATTAGCTGGTGTCAATACCTGTGCCTGTCGTTTATCGATCGTCGCGCTCAATTCCCGCAGATGACGATCGATAGTAATCTTAAATTTCGCGCCTAGTTTCTGCCGATGGGGTTTTAAATCCACCAATAATTTTGACTGAGTGTGGATGTTGGAAATATCGATCCGATGGGCTGCTAGATATTGGGGATTATTGGTCAGCTCGTATTCTCGCTGTCCCATTTCAATATCTTTCAATGCCAAAAGCATCTTTCCCAAAATAGCAATTTTATCATCACTATGAGACTCCAGTCGGTTATTTTCGGCAATCTTACTAATGCTTTGATAAGCGGTCGCCGCATTGATCGCCAACACTAGTAAAGTAGCAACGAAGCCGATCGATACCTTGTCAGAGGTGACAGTTTTCATCAGACGATCGGTTTTCAACTTTCAACATTTCGACGACACTAAATCCAATCTTTCTGTAAGGGCCGAATCTGTAAAATTGATTCATACTCAGCTAGGAATTGAATCTAAGACCCACCGCTAATCAATTATCAATTATCTACCCTACCCCAGCCACATTGAGAATCGACATCCGCGTCCAAACAGATTTCTGAGTGTAAATCTCACTGATATGGGATTGACAAGCCGCATAAAAAACGTACTCAGCAATTACCATATTCTCGTCTGCACCTAGCAACATATCGACGAGCGAGCTGGCAGAGCTAAAGCTTTGGAAACTACATAAACTCGGATCTTTGGGGGTAAAGTATCCGGCGGATAGATAATCGATCGCTTGGCGAATCTCTGGATAATACTTATAGTAATTATATGGATCGTAGCCATATTCTTTGAACATCGCGATTTCGGGGATTGCCAATCCAAAGCAAAAGCAATTTTCTTCACCAACGGTTTGTTTTAACCAATGATTGGTTTTACCCAAACTCCCGATCGATATTACCCCATTAATGGCAGCTTGAAGTTTACTCACATCTACATCTTCAATCGCCGCTGTCGCTATATGCTGTGTCAGATCTGCAGCAGCATATAGCTGGCTCGTGAGGGCGGCCGATTCTGGGATATAAACTATCTGTAATTTCCCATTGACATCAATATCCGCTGCCAATATTTTCGCCAGGGATTGGATTAACGCTAAGATCGCTAGATTACTATCGCGGACGTTGGTAGATTCATCTTCTGCCGTTTCTTCCTTCCCCATCTCGATTGGTTCGACTTCGCCCAGATCGCCAAAGATAAAGGTACGCGGCAAAATATCCAGCTCTGGATGCTGCTTAACTTGGTTAAATAGAGTAATGATGTGGAGAATATTTAACAGTTGCCGTTGAGATCCGCCGATTGGCTGCAACTGAAGATCGAACAGCGAATTAACATCGATCTTAATTCCTTGAGTTCGAGCCAAATAACTGGCTAGGGCTTGCTTATTTGCCTGTTTAACGGCACTCCATCGCGATTGCAGTAGGGGATCTTCCGCTAGTGGTGTTAACTGCTGGAGATCTTCTATATGGGTGATCCAGCGATCGCCGATCGTGTCTGTCACCACACCAGCCAGACGTGGATTTCCCGCTAATAGCGATTGACGTGGGTTGAATTCTAGATCCACCTCTGAAATTCGGGATTGTGGATCGACTGTCAATAGTTCGGCATCGACTAACCACCGATCGCGATTTTTCTCTACTTTTTGAGTCTGCGACACAGACAGTGGCATCATCCGTTTATCAGTACTAGTTTTGCGACTGGGCGCATGAAATTTATGAGGAATTTCTGCTAGAGCCGCCTGTGCAGTCCGCAACAACGTTCCGCTAATTCCTGTCCGAAAATTAATACTTTCAATCATGATTTAGATTCCTTGGCAGTGCGACTGTCAACGTCAAGATTTAATCCGTCCTCTGTTCGAGAGGATTTTGATAGCTAACATCTCAACTCAACTACTTGGGGGCCATTCTAGCTTAGAAATTTGAGGAACTTGTGAGGATCGATCTCAAATTTGCAATTAATATTCCTGAATTTGGGAGATAGATGAGATGGGCTGATAAATTTAAGGTGGGCTAGCAGTCTGTCGGAGAATCGGGATTTCTGCTCAAACAGACTTGCTGTAGGGTGTGTTAGCGGCAGCGCAAGCGCACCCTCCGAAGGCTTTATGCTTTCAAAACATCCTCTCACAGCCCTCCAAACCATTCATATCCCAGATCTTCCCAATAGCCGCGTTTTGGTAGCAATTGACTGGTAATAATTACTTCTGTCACCCACTTACTCTGTTTATATCCCAGTTTAATCGGTGCCGCCAATCGTAACGGCGCACCATTTTCCGCTGGTAAATCTTGCCCATTCATTTGATAAGCCAACAAAGTTTGGGGATGAACTACTGATGCTAAATCCCAACTCTCATAATAGCCATCAGCGGATTTGAAATACACATATTTAGCACCAGATTTAGGTTGTGCTAGTGTTAGTAAATCTCGCAATCTGACCCCACCCCACTGGACGATCGCCGCCCATCCTTCTACACATACCTGTCGAATTACCATTGAGGTAAATGGTAACTGTTGAATATCTGTCATCTTTAATTTCAGGGGATTAGTTACTTCGCCAGAAATATTCAGTCGAAAATCTGCCAGATCGATCGATGGTGTACCGCGAAAACTATTGATAATTAATTTATCCGGTTCGATCGCCGTTATCGGAAATTCTGGTGTCAGATTTGGAGATAATAATAATGATTGCACCCATTCATTAATAGGCATCGAAATTCGCCCGATCGGATCGTAAAGCAA
>NZ_JANOJV010000027.1:0-12560 GCF_031418915.1 Chamaesiphon sp. VAR_48_metabat_135_sub
GAAATAGTCGCAACTGGCAATGTTTGATATAAATTTGGACGGGATAGCGAGCCGCCACCACTTGCCTTTACACTCATTAGATCTTAAATCTCCCAACCGAATATTTTGTTAAGCCTAATCGAGTAGGGTCAAGGTTTTGGACTTGCCCGGATGAGGATGTAAATCCTGGGGATCGGTTGTCAATCGTTGCCGATTTTCAGCCAAACATCAGTTTTGCTCGGATCGTCACCCATAGGGCGATGGCGAACTTACTTATCACTCACTAACTCGATCGAAATTTGAATAATTGGGTCTGCCGAGGTGTTTAATCCCGTTTTCCCCATAGATGAAAATTGTCTCCGGTGAAACCAGGACAGCTTTCAGATTAAAACGTTTCGCTCGTCTATAGCTTGTTTATGAAGAAGTGTGTAGAAGTTAAATTTTACAATTACCTGTCAAAGATCCTAGAGGATTGAGGTGGTTTTATTAAAAAAAAGATAAGTTTTGTTACAAGAGAATTGGGTGTTGCGGCTCGCGCCCGCCTTATTAAAATGCGCCAATGACCCAGAATAGCTGGTAGCATCGATCGATATCTACTATTTTAAGGCAAATATACTTATGACTATTGCGGCTCACACTCCAGCATTTGCCGAGGGAATTCAGTATTTTGGGGAATTGCTCCCAGTGTTTGATACGCATGGAAGCACGCCAGTTATTGCTGTTGGGCAAACGGGAATCACCGATTCCAGCAATCCCACTGCTGCTTTTCAAACATTGCTCTATGCTGACGCGCTGCGTTATCTCACCCTTCAAGTCTGTGCCAGCAAAGCATCGGGACATCCAGGCGGATTCGCCAGTCAAGCGGAAGTCTATGCTTCATTGGTGATGCTCGGACATAAGAATATTCTGACCGAAGTCGGACATCATGCGCCTGGATTCTATAGTGCCATGTTTCTCGATCGCTCGCTCGAAGCGATGGGTATCGATACAGTTCAACAATTGCGGGACAAGTTCCGCGAGAAAGATGGGCTGATTGGACACTTATCGGGCTTTATCCCTGGTATTCTCGCTCCGGCGGGGCCGTTGGGTCAAGGGCAACATTTCGCTATGTCTGCGGCGAAATTGCACACTGATAAATTATTCCCTTTCACCGTCGGCGATGGTGGTTTGGGTGAGCCGTATATTATCAGCGCGATTCAGCATTTCCATACTGCGTTCCCGACGGTGACTAATTTCTTACCCGTATTAGTATGGAATGGTTACTCTCAGGAGCATCATAGTATGGTGTCTACCAAGACGAATCAGGAGATGCTCAGTTATTGGAGTGGTAACGGGTTTGAGGAAGTAATTCTGGTGAATGCCAAGGATTTCGACGATAAAAATCAGACTGGCGAATATGTCGATAGTACTTTATTCTCGATCGAGCAACGCCTAGCCTTTACTCAAGCTATTTTAGCGGGTGTGGATAAAGCGGCTAAATCTGCGATGAGTGGTAAATTAACCGTCTTTATCATCAAACAACTCAAAGGTGCAGGAGTTCACGCCACAGGTTCCAAATCTCATAACCTTTATGCTCATCACACCCTCGATAACGCCGATATTATCAGCGGCTTAAAAAATCGCGCTCTCCATCCCCAAGCCTGGGAACTAGTGCGAACTAATTGCGAACGTGCTGGTGGCGGTTCCTCCTCCAAAGTCGCTACTACCGAATCAGTATTCCCAGTACCTAGCCTCGGTACACTCCCGCTCGAAGAATACGCCATCGGCGAAGCCAAAGTATCCACCACCGCAATGGGGCGATTAGTCGGTTACGTCGGACAAACAGACAAAAACTTCCTCGTCACCAACGCCGATGGGAACGAAGCTTCAGGGATTGCCAATATCAACCAAGCCCTGAAAATCATCCACCCCACCACCGACGAATTATACTTCCAAGCACCCGACGGGCAAGTATACGAACCCCTGAGCGAAGACGCTTGCGCCGGATTAGCCGCAGGACTCGCCCTCATGGGTGCGCGTACCCTCTGGTGTTCCTACGAATCCTTCGCCATCAACGGTTTACCCATCTGGCAAACCGTCACCCAAGCAATGGCAGAATTGCGCCGCAAAACACCTTCCACCATCACCCTCTACACCGCAGGGGCACTAGAACAGGGGCGCAACGGTTGGACACACCAACGCCCAGAAATCGAAGCCTACTTCGCCTCAATGATGCGGAATGGTAACGTCTTCCCCGTCTTCCCACCCGATGCCAATAGCATCCAAGTTTGCTACGACTGGGCATTAACTACCCAAAATAAAGGCGTAGTCATCACTGCCAGTAAATCACCTCTACCCATCCGCACCACCTTCGCCCAAACTCGCCAAGGTTTGGAAGATGGCGCGGTAGTCTTGCAAGACATCCCTGGCGAGAAGCAAGTAGTCTTCGCAGTCATCGGTGACATGACGCTAGCACCAGCCTTTGAAGCCGCTGCGTTTTTAAAAACCGAAGGCATCGGCTCAAAAATCGTCTCGATTATTAATCCCCGTCGCCTCTATCGCCCTAGCGATGTTGCCTGGGATACCTGTAGCGAACCAGACGGCGGTTTCCTCTCCGATGCTAAATTCGCCGAAATCTTCGGCGGTAGTGCCCTAATTGGCATTACAGGCGGCGCACCAGCGATGCTCGAACCTGTGATGTTGCGATCGAATTCACCTCGCGACACCTTCGCATGGAAGCGCGGCGAAACTACGGCTACGGCGGGGGAATTGATGAAGTTTAATGGGATAACTGCTGAGGCTATTTGTAAGCGGGGACTAGAGTTGGTTAAGTAGGTATTGAGTTTCCCTGTCTCCGAAAGGAGACAGGAATTGATTGTTCCACGTATAAAACTGGACACATAGGCACATCGATCGCCAAGACTCGACGATCGATTATCGAACTGCAGCCACCGTCAAACTCGCAGACGGGGACACTTGCAGTGAATAACATGAGTAATCAATGGGGCGATTGCTGACTGTAACGGCAAGCCGTTCGGGTAATGGGGACAAATTAGCTAACATCGCCCAATACCCAACAGATGAATTAATTGCTGCCAGTAAAGATAACTTCAGGAAACTTGAGTTGCGCTTCAGGTAGGGGACGACCTTTACCTTCTTCTTGCCAATAGTTAATCACTTCAGTCGCCTGATTGAGAATACCCACTCGATCGACTTCCGCAATCCAGTGTTTGGCTTCTAATTCGGCTTTGAGCTGTTCCCACGCATCATTACGCGGCCAGAAAAAATAAGCAGTCAGAGGACTCAAGCCTTTACCAACTACTTGGTCTACAGCTAAAGCAACGTTCTCATCCAACCAGAGAACTTTTAAGATAAATTTGGATAATGTTACTGGTAACGTTTCAGTGATGGTTTCGGTCATATTCGATCGCTAGTTTGGCACACAATCCATTATTGTATCATTTACCGACCCTGAGAATATGGTAAATTTTGAATTAATTTAGTGGCAGGACGGAAATGAGCGCGATCGTCATATTTGATATCGATGGGGTAATTCGAGACGTTGGTAGTTCCTATCGTCGCGCATTAGCGGATACAGTAGCGGAGTTTACAAATGGAGTCTATCGTCCGACCGCGATCGAGATCGACAGACTCAAAGGTGAAGGCATCTGGAATAATGACTGGGAAGCCTCACAGGAGTTAATTTATCGCTATTTTGAAGGCCAAGGGCAGACTCGATCTGAATTAAACCTAGATTACGAAAGAATCGTTGCTTATTTCCAGACTAAATATCGCGGTACAGATCCGGTTAAATGGAATGGTTATATCTGTGACGAACCAATCTTAGCCAGTCTCGCCTACTTTGCCTCATTAACTGCTGCAACTATCCCCTGGGGCTTTTTTAGCGGAGCGACCCAAGGATCTGCTGGTTATATCCTCGAGCGTAGATTGGGCTTGACTGCGCCTGTTTTAGTGGCAATGGAAGACGCTCCAGGTAAGCCAGATCCACAAGGCTTATTTATGGCAGTTGCTAAGTTAGGATTGCAACACGGAAATATCGACTCGCTCCCAATTATCTATGTTGGGGATACTGTTGCAGATATGCAGACGATTATCAATGCCAGAAAGGTGCAAGCAGAGCGAGATTTTATGGCCATTGGTGTATTACCACCGCACATTCTCACAGAAGTCTCACAAGTCGATGGCTATCGCGAGAGTTTGGTTCAAGCGGGTGCCAGAGTGGTAATTAATAACGTCCAGGAATTGACACCCGGACTAATTGGTTCGCTCTGAATCGCTATTGTTAATCCAAGGTACAGGAATCGAACCTGTCTAGAGCTTCCGCTCGCGGATTATGAGTCCGCTGCCTAAACCGATCGGCCAACCTTGGAGACACTCCCCCATTTTAACATTGACTACCAACAATTGGCCATCGATTCTCCCCCAGAAAGACTACACCAACAATAATTTCCAAAATAACAAAATGTGGGACGGAGTCTTGACGCATACTAGTTGTTATGCTATCGTTAGAAACGGCAAGGACGTATAGCTCAGTTGGTTAGAGCGCATCGTTGACATCGATGAGGTCCCCCGTTCGAGTCGGGGTACGTCCATAGGTTGGTAATATAGCACGATAAGGCTTTTAGGAAACAAATCATGTCCTGAGAGCCAGATTTTGCTATGTATGGGTAGCAATATATAGGCTGTTTTGGCTGGGGGCTAAGTCGGTAGACTGTTACAAGCAGCGCGATCGCGAAGCGTCTCCGTTAGGAAAATCGAAGTCAAGCTAAAACTACTACGAGGTTAACATGACAGCCGCCACAGATACAGACATTCAGCAGATAGAAGATTTAATTGCAGGGAGCGTCAACAGGTACCTCTCGGTAAAAAGGATAATTTCGCAGGGGACTCTTTGCTACAATTAAAGAGGAGTAGGTAATTGGACCGCTATTCCTGCTAGAATCGATCGTACAAACAGCAGTAACTTGAGTACAAATGCGTATCCTGGCTCTTGTCCCTGGTGGAATTGGCGATCAAATCCTCTTCTTCCCCACAATCGATAATCTTAAAGGACGTTACCCAGAGGCAGAAATTGATGTAGTCGTCGAACCTAGGTCGACTGCGGCTTATCGCGTTTCCAAGTCTGTGGATAAAGTCATTGCCTTCGACTTCAAAGATACCAATGGCCCTGCTGACTGGGGTAATCTCCTGGGCATCATCCGCGATCGCGAGTATGATATTGCGATGTCCTTGGGGCGACGATTTGGTGTTGGCTTTCTCCTCTGGTTGACTGGTATTCCCGTCAGAATTGGTTTTGATGTGGGCATTAGTAAATTATTTCTCTCTAATCCTGTCGCACTAAATCTCGACCAGTATGCGGCGCAGATGTATCATGATTTGGTCAAAGGTTTGGGCGTAACCGACCCTTGTCCCGATTTGGGGGTAAATGTACCAACAGCAGATATTGACTGGGCAGAAGCCGAGCAGCAACGGTTGGGGATTAAAGATAGTGGTTATGTGTTAATCCACGGTGGCGCAAGTAAATTATCTCAAAAACTGGGGGTTAATAAGATTTATCCAGTGAAGCAGTGGCAACAAATTATTAAAGATTTGCAGACTCGTCAACCAAACATACCAGTAGTCATCATTAAAGGCCCTGATGATGGGGAGTTTATCGACTCAATGCTGGCTGTCTGTAACGATCTTAAAGTCATTAATCCGCCGGATATCGGTAAACTTGCGGCGATCGTTGCAGGTGCTAATCTAATGTTATGTACGAATAGTGCCCCGATGCATCTGGCGGTAGCTGTCGGTACTTATACGATCGCCCTGTTTGGCCCCAGCGATCCTGCTAAACTACTACCTCAGAATGGTCGATCGATCTCGATTAAGTCTCGGACTGGTAAAATCGCGGATATTCCACCTTCAGATGTTTTGGAGAAGATTTGGAAAGGGTAATTCTGTTGTGCTCTGCACGATCGCAATCGATCTATTGTAGGGTGCGTTAGCATCAGCATAATGCACCCAACGATCGCACATGTTACGCTCGCGCTATAGCTAACACACCCTAGGAGAGCAATTTTAGGATTGCGGCATGAAAACATCGATCGGAACAAGTGACATCGATTTCAATCGCTACATCTGGGGGCGGGTCTAGCTTCCAGTCGATCCGATCCTTACCCACTACCGCTTGCCAATTATCGATGTAGCAACAGTAATCCGGCTCAATTCCACCCACTTCGGGCAGCTCCATTGTAATCGGTATAAAAGCTTCATAATTACGCCCTTGACTCTCCAGGAGCACCTTGACAATATCTGCCAGGATATTCGCCTCGCGTCCGTGTCTGGGTAATGGACTCATTAGCAAAATCTCTCCAGGATAGTATTTGAGTCGGGGAATTGAGCCGTCGCCCCGACTGTCGCGCAATTTGCAATAATCATCCCAAGTACCAGGCATTCGCATCACCGAGCCAGGTGGAATTGAAATCCGATCTGTCGAAATAACTGCGGACAATATCGTTACCTTCCACGGATTTATGCCCTGAGCACTGCGATTGGGTAATTCAGTTGCTGGTGGTTGCATAGAAATCAATAATCGCTTTCAGCCACACAAATTCCTTTACATTTAATCCTGTTAGTAGCAGTCCGTTTGCAGTGAGGGCAGAGTATCGGTTCGTCCTTAACTTCACTACACGGCTCGCAATTCTCCTGGGGAGACGCTAGATCGATTTCTGATTCAACGGTCATAATTTACTTTCAACTAATGCTTCGATCCAAGAGGTCACAAACTTGAGCATCGGTAGTCTGGTCAAAATTATTATACCAAGAGCCGATCGCATAAAAAGGTTCTGGCATAATTAAGCAGACGAATAGATCGACAAAATCTCTCAATTGAACCACTACATCTCGAAAGGCTACTGGTACTGCGACGACAATCTGGGCTGGTTGTTGTTGCCTGATGACTTGAATTGCTGCTGTCATCGTGGCTCCAGTTGCCAACCCATCATCGACGACGATCGCGATTCGCTCCCGCAGATCCACTTCGGGACGATCGCCTCGATACACTCGATCGCGACGTTGTAATTCCCTCAGCTCGATTTCTGCCACGCGATCGATACTCGCCGCCGAGATCCCCAGTGTAGATACGATGAGATCGTTGAGATAAAGTCTCCCCTGAAGATCGATCGCGCCCATCGCAACTTCTGGATCTCCAGGTAGTCCCAATTTGTGCACCAGACAGATGTCTAGAGGTGCTTGGAGCGTCCGCGCGATCGGGTAGGCTACAGGCACGCCACCGCGCGGCAATCCCAACACAATTGTCTGTGGGTGACGAGCATAGCTCAAAAGTTGCTGGGAGAGTTTGCGTCCAGCTTCAGCCCGATCTCGAAATCTTTTATTCATTTAAAGATGTTCGGCACAAACTATTCTACTCAATTCTAGCAACAAAACGATCGGAACCTGGTACCGGTTCGATCTATTTCTGGATCGATCGCCTCGGAGCTGCAATTATACAGGTATAATTCATTGCTTGCATCAAGTAGCCTCGATCGGCTAACTGTAGAGGTAAATTCAGTAGTAATAGATCGAATGCATGTAAGTTATCATCATGTTTGTGTTCCATATCACTCTACTGTTTAATTCAGTAATGTTCCTTAAATATACAAGATTTAACTCAGCCATATAGCTTAAACATATTGAAAAAATAAAAATCTGTCAGTATATTGTCGCAACATTTGAGCAAACAGATACACGCCTCTTGTCAAACCATAAGGCAAGTCGTATTATGAATTTAATGAAATCTTACAAACAGCTCTCAACAGATTCTAATTCATCACTTTACTAAATAGATTGCGATCTGGAAAGTATTTGATGAACTAAGAACTCGGAACCAATCGATGGGAATTTCTCAGTTTTGCTGCAACATCACCCATTGCATTTAGCGATTTAATTAATCTAATTATTCAGGAAGAATATTTGTTTGTGTCTTTAACTCCTTGCTCTGGCAGGTATTATCGGCTTAGATTGCTGTGGACATATACACTACAGCATCCTGATTGTTTAGAAAAAAAGAAACCCGCCAACATGCTCTATGCTCTTTCGTCAGAGGCTTTGCCAACGATTAAATTGTCTAGAGGGTAATCTTGGCAACCATCATTTTCGAGTAGCTCTGTTGACGAGCCAGATTTTATATAAAACTTGTTTCCGAATTATACATTACCTAACTGTAAATACAGCTAAGGATCGAAAATTATGAATTTATCGTCTAAATTAACCCTAGCTCTAGCTGCTGGCTCTGTGCTCTTCCCTCTGGCAGCCCAGGCAGAACCGATGACTGGTTCTACTGCTGCTGCGGTATCGATCAAATTCCATGACTGTAATAATTGCACCAGCGGCACCAAAGGTGACTTCTCCTTAAATTCTGGTGGGAATGGCAATGGTGGTGGCACTGGAGTCAAAGAACTCTCTGCTGCTGTGGCGACTGGCGAAACAGAGTCTACAGCTAAATCTGCTAGTACAATTTTTGGTACTACTGCCGATGCCAGAGGTTACAGCATTCCAGTAACTTTCTCCTATGCAGTTCGCAGTGACATTAACAGCAGCAGCAGCAGTGCTGAGAACATATTCAGCAACCAATCTCAGAAAAATTCGTCTAACCAGTCTGCTAACAGCCAAGAAAGTGCTTCTGGTAGCAACAGTGGCAAAAATTCTGAGATTGCGGCTAACAGCCAATCCAAGAATGATGCTGCTAACAAGTCTGCTAACAAACAGAAAAGTTCTTCCAGCAGTGGCAATGGCGAAGGTCAATATCCCAGTGCATATGCCAAAGCATCTCAGAAGAGTTCGGCTAGCCAATCTGCCGACCAACAGAATAGTGCTTCTGCTAGCAACAGCGGTAAAAACTCTGAGATTGCGGCAAACAACCAATCTGGTAAGAGTTCTGCCAGCCAATCTGCCGACCAACAGAACAGTGCTTCTGGTAGCAACAGTGGTAAAAACTCTGAGACTGCTAGCAATAACCAATCTGGTAAGAGTTCTGCTAGTCAATCTGCCGACCAACAGAACAGTGCCTCCAACAGCAACAGTGGCAAAAATTCCGAAACTGCTAGCAACACCCAATCTCAGAAGAGTGCCGCCAGCCAATCGGCAAACAGTCAGGATGGTTTCACCAACACTGGTAGTAGCAAAAATGCTAATACACAAAATAGCAACAGCAGTGGAACTACTTATAACTACACTGGTTCTTCGGCTGGTTTATCCTTTATCCCTGGCATCGTCAAGTAGGTAGGAGAGTTTGATTCTATTTAGCTCCTAGAGATTGAGTCGAATCAACTTTTACTTACTCAAGCAAGTATCTATCCATCTCTAGTTTAGTTCGATGCCGATAACTCGGCCCGAACTGATAGGGATGGGTATTTTCTTACAAACGTCTTGACAAAGCTACTGGCGAAAGACTCGATTAATTGTTGGAGACCGGTCGGTCATGGATTCACAGTTATTAACCTATCTTAAAACTAAATCTAAATTAGCTTATGCTGGAATTGCGATCGCTAGCTGGTATTGTATTCTCGCGAGTAATGCTAGCGCGCAGACAACATCGACAGAATTAGCAGGCGCACTCAAAGAGAATAACGATAAGATAGTTCCCCCAACGCAAATATCGAGTACCACTAATAATTCCCCAACACGGCAACGTCCCGCACCAGAGGTTAGCGAAGATGGCGAAGATGGTGGTGGTAATCCAGCGGTAGATCCGCAGATTGCCCAAGTAACTACTCCCATTACCAACATTGTCCTACCCACGATTCTCTCGCCGCTACTCTTCCCAAATTTACTACCTCAAAGCACCCCAATCCAGCCGATTAATTCGATTTTCATTAAGGAGCTACTGCTCGCACCGAACAATACACCAGCAGTTCCTTCAGAAAATACCCCTACTCCACTCAAGCCAGGAGCGACGAAAGATCCGCGCTTTCTGATCCCCCCCGCAGAAACAAATCCCAATCTCGTCGATCCTTTCTCCACCCAAGTTCCGCTTAACGGGAATAAGGTTTCGCACTTTACTAGGACAGTAGCCACCGCAGGCTATGAAGCTGGTCCGTTTAGGAATAGCGATCTCAGCTTTGACATCTACAGGATGATTGGAGCCAAGAATACCCAAAGTGTGACTGCAGATCGAGTGGTACGGGTGAAGAGCCAACTGGACGTTGTGGGATTACGGACTGTCACTCAAAATCAGGATATTATCGTTTCTGTCGCCAAACCCCAAAATTTGTTGGGAGTGCGCCAGCAAATTAGCTTGGATGGTAACTGTTTGGACGGTTCGGGGCGAACCTGTACTTACCTACCTGGTATCAAAATTGATGATAGTGTTATCGACCCAGATAAATTGCAACCGAGGGGAGTACTGATTACCTCTCAATTTGGCGATGTGGTTTCACCGTCATCGGTAGCCGCGATGAGGGAACCAGGATTTCAGGGTGGAGCCAATGGCGCGAATTATGGCATTGACTTGTATATTCCCGCCATTGGGTTAGTCAATCTACCCCCAGGGACACTGGCAACTTTGACGGGGGAAAGACAGGAAAAGATTAGTCCAGGGATTGCTGTTAATGCCACTCAAGTCAGTCAGGATTTAGCCAACAATGGCAAAGAATCCACATTATCGCGGACGATCCGATCGGTAAATTATATTAACGGAGATCGCAATCAACTCGTCAATGCTTTTGTAAATGTAGCAGGGCAAATCTTACCAGAATTTCAGCCCAGTATCGCACCAGGGGAACCAGGCGCACGCATTGTTGTCAATCCAAATCTCTATCATGTGGCGAATGCCATCCGCATTCCTGATAATAGTCAGACCGTATTTCAATCGGGGACTGGCTATGCTGCTAGTCATGGTAGCGACCCCAGAGTCCCACCTGGAGCAAAACATCTGGCTCTGTGGGTGGGTTTATCCCCAGTAGTCGAGCGCGAGTTTGAGCGGGATTATCGTTATATTACCCTGCGCGATCCTCGGATTGTGACTAGTGGTGGTGGTGAAGGGGGTACTCTGCCAGTAGATGTGAACCTCAATGGGTTTGGGTTCAATTCTGGCGGCCTGAAAAATGCCTACGGACAAGGATATGTCTCGGTTTATAATCGAGATGTCCAGCGAGTTGATATTGAAAAGATTCGTCAACGCACGGATTATTATCCTCACGTTAGCTTAACAGGCGCGAATTTGAATGGCAATACCCAGTGGCGATATTTTACTGGAGCAATTGTTAATGCTGGATTTCAGCCCAAAACGGCATCACATGTCAAAGCGTATGTCGGTACCGATTACGCAATTGTCAATCCACGCGGATTGAGTTTAAATGTCGGAGGGATTGGTTATCTCAATCCCGATCCTGAATACTATAGTCAACTTTCGACTAGCGTCAATCAATCGATTTCCCTGGGAGCTAATCCGCGTAATAATCTGACCTTGGGGATCAATGCTAACTATGTAATCGATGGCGCGATCAAAATCCAATCGCTCCCCGTCCGCTCTGCGCAGAGCTATGTTAGTGCAGGGATGGTGGCGAATTTGGGAGATGTTTCCCTGGGCGGAACGCAGTTTTTTGGTAATCTCCTCCCAGAATCGGTTGAGAATAAAACGATCTTTAATGTGGGTTGGAAAATTACTGACAGGTTAAAAGTTGGTGGCTTTGTCAGTGCATTCGATCGAAATATGACTAAAAACCCTTTTGGTGCCAGCTTAGGTTTTGACTTAGATCCTAGTTCAAATTCTACGTTATATTTAGGCTGGAATGCGGCTGAAATTGATTTTCGCCGCACCCTCGGCCCGACAGCAAATATCTACAAAGATAATACTGTCAGTGTATCGCTGCGTTATGGATTTTAGAATCTGATTAGTAAGGGCAATTTATGAATTGCGCCTACTAATCAGATCTCCAATAGGATTACGATGTAAACTATCCACTATCTACCATCCACTAATTAATGCTCCCAGGCGAATTACTAATCTATCGATATAATGGCGAATCGATCGTCCCCAAACGGATTGAAATTGACGCTCATCATATTCAGATGGCGATCGAGATTATCGACTGTTTTAAGTCTGTTGTTGGTGGCACTCAGGGACAACTAGATGAGATGCTCTTGGAACTAGAAGGCGATAGTCCCGACTTTCGGATTAAGCGGGGATTTGCACATTTACTCAAGAGTAAAACCTTCAGTCTGTTTGAGGTTATTAGCCCTCTCCCACCGTCGGAACTGCGCGAACGAGTATATGCACTTTCAGCGATCTCTAGTCCTAGTGTAGATAATAGTAAGGCAACATTAGCGACCCTAGCTAGCAATCTCAGTCAAGAATTAAAACACGAAATTATTCCCGCCCAAATCACCCAAGGATTATATGCAGATATCCCAGACAATCGAATTTTGACAGAGTTTACTTCTCCCGATCCAGTCACGCTAATTCATCGTTATAATCTGTCCCAAGTTCAAGGCGTATTCTATCGCGCTAGCGAAATTACGATTAATGCTCATCGCAACGTCCCAGGACAATATAAGCTGCTATTTCGCTATTTAAAATTGTTCCAATTGATGACATATAT
>NZ_JANOJV010000028.1:0-1821 GCF_031418915.1 Chamaesiphon sp. VAR_48_metabat_135_sub
AAATGAAATGTTTATTTTCTATTTTCTGATTTGTGGGTTTTGGGGCGTATATCTCCCCCCCCCGCCGGCGCCACCCCTGTATTGTCTTGGTGTCTTTTCTTTTTTTTTTGGGGGGGCACCCCCATAAAAAACACGCCGCTAAACCGTCGGGGAACCAGGGCGTGCGCAAGCCGCTCCAGGGAGGGGATTTTTTGGAGGGATTTTCTATGATGCGCTATGGTTCGTAGCGGCTGCTGTCGCCGATGACTGCAACTTTGTGGCGATAGATTAGTTCGGCTCCGAACCAGCCGCCGATCGCTAGTAGCGATGCGACGATTGTCGAGATAATCAAGCCGACTGGTAAAATCGCACCCTCAACATTATTCCAACGCAATGCCCAGTTAATTAATGTCAGCACCATTGCAGTAATATTGCCAGTCATGTGAATCCAGCCTGCGCTGTGCTTGCGGACTCGATCGATCCGCAAAAAATCTAGCATTCCAGTTAAAGCAGCAACTAGCCCAGCGATAAATCCCGCGCCAATCAACCAGATCGCCGCCCGCGCCCAAAAGGGATCGCCAGTGAGCCAATATCCCAGATCTGCTCCAGCAGCACCAGAGAGGAAAGCGATCGGAAATGTGACGAGGAGGGGATGGAGTGGATGTCCGGCGATCGCGACTGTACTCTGTACACCGCTATCATGATACTCGCGATCGTTGCTTTCGATAAATGGGGGAATGTTCGGAAGTTGAGTCATGATTTTTGCCTCTAAATATTTAGTAAAAATTTAGATCGAAGGTAACTGAGTGATTTGAGTTTTGGCATGAATTACTAACCTACCTGGTTGAGCTTCTAGTTGATATAACTGGAGTGTTACCCCTGGAATATTAAAGTTTCGCAAATCTAATAAAGCAGTAAGCTGTTCAAAAATTACCATGATAAGTTTTACAGTTAGACCTTCACCTTCAGTCGCTAAGATTTCCAGTGAAATCTGATTTCCATTCTCGTAAATTCGAGGAATTGCAGTTGCTGAAAATCTTTTTATTTAATTTTCCTCTCTGATTGAAAAAGTTGCGGCGATGATGAATTTATTCTCACCAGGCAGATCTAAAGTCGCTTGTTGAATATCGATCGTGACTGGTTTGCCTTCGAGATCCATCTTTAAACCACGTAACTTGGTTTGAATATAGCTACAGCCAAAAGCATGATTGATATCGGCTTCGGTCAAAATTATCCGAGCTTCGGCATCCGTGGGATGAGTGAGTTCGATATTACCAAACATCGCCCTGAGTGGATTAATGGATACCCGCTCGGTGTTAAGTTGGATAGTTTCCACCCGTAAATCTTGCTTAACTACCAATCCCTTACCAGATATTTCGACAGAATTAACTTTGCCTTGGAGGAAATTCGCAGGAGTGGTACGAATATCAACATTTATCTGTTCAGAGCGGTCTAACTGAGTAGCAATGCCAATTTCTACGACTTTACTTAATGCCCGATCGCCCAGAGCTGGTGGATCTTGTGCCATGTTTTTTGGTGGTAAAGTTTGATTTGTTAAAATCTAGAAATTAACAAAATTTTGGTGATCTAACTCTAGTAATAGCAAAATTAGATCAAAATTTAATCTACCGAAAGACATACAAGAAATCTACCTCTTGCGAGAGAAGGCATTCAAGATTTAGGTTGGTAAAATATCGAAATAGCCAAGTTTTACTAACTATTAATGAAACTCAAACCGATCGAACAACAAGTTGTTGCCGTCGTTGGAGCCTCCAGTGGCATTGGACGAGAAACTGCGATCCAGTTCGCCAAACGCAACGCCAAGGTAGTCGTCTCCGCCCG
>NZ_JANOJV010000029.1:0-12603 GCF_031418915.1 Chamaesiphon sp. VAR_48_metabat_135_sub
TACAGGTAATTTGATAAATGCACCATGTTGGTAATTAACCAATTGGATGCGATCGATATCATCATAAGTCAAATCGAACATCGATCGATCGCCCAATTGACTCAAATCTAATTGTGGTAAATCGTAAGTATCACGGGCTACTGCACGATAAGGTTCGATATGATCGACATATACATGAGCATCAGTAATCGAATGATAAAAATCACCTGGTTCTAGCTCAACTTCTCGACAGATTAGTAATAGTAGTAATGAATAGCAAGTTAAATTAAAAGGATTACCAACACAATGATCTGAAGAGCGTTGTTGCAGATGTAAATTTAATTTACCACCTTGATAATTTAACGTAAAACTATGGTGACAAGGTGGTAACTTACTCATAGTCGCATTCGGTGGATACCAAGCCGTAATGTGTAATCTTCTCGATCGAGGATTTCGCTTCAACTCATCAATTGCCCATCTCAATTGATCGAAACATGGCAAAACTATTTGCTCTTCACCATCTATTACCAAATCGTGTCGATACTTACTATCCGCTAAATTAACTAACGATTCACCATCGCATAAATAATTACTATGATCGCGCCGAATTGGAGCCGCATAATCGGGAACTGGATAATATCGCCAAAACCTACCGTAAGCAGTCTCTAAATTACCATCCGCATCACTCCAAGCATCCCAAATTTTCGTATGCTGCTGGAGATTGCGAATATGTGGTTCTCCAGATAAATACCAAATTATTTCCGTTACCAAACTCCGCCATTGAATCTTCTTGTGCGTCAAAATCGGGAAAGCTTCAGCCGTCACAGGTAGCCGATAACTCAGCCCAAATAACGAGACAGTATCAGTTCCAGTACGATTAGATTCTCTGGTTCCTTCTGTGAGGATTCGATCGAGGATCTCTAAATAAGTGCTATCTACTATATTCATATCATGTCAAAGGCTATCATTTTACCATTCGATCGACTCATATTATTTGCGGTCAATCCCAAATCTATTTTGCTGCTTTATCATCTATGGAAACAATCTTTTCTTTACTTGCTAAGATAATGGGTGATGTAATAACTACAAGTATTCTTCTTTTCATGATTTTAGGTTTCCCAGTAAGCTGGTTAATCTCAGAATTAAAAAATTACGATCGAAGATCTCGAATAACTCGCGGCATTATTGCCATCATTTCAATTATTCTAATTTCCATAGCATTTAGCGTAATCGATCGATTAAATTATAGTACAAACTACGCAATAGCATCTAAGTATCTGGTAGAGGTGACTATTACTCAGTTAGAACACGGAAATACTGAAAATGTATTGAGTAGTTTCAAGAAATTGCAAAATGAGTTTCATATCCAGGGGGGTACCCCATTTAAAGAATATGACAAACGGGTAAGAGAAGCAGTATTTGCGATGGAGAACAAAAAGTAACGGCTCTTAAAATTCGATATTGTACCATTCGATCGTCTCGGTTAGGACAGATCCCCGACTTCTCCGAGAAGTCGGGGATCTCGCAGTAATTTACACTCCAGTATGTCCAAACCCACCCTTTCGCTCTCCCACAGTCGTTAACTCCTCCACTACCCGCTCCTGCGCCACACATATCTCCAGAAACATCACCTGCGCGATTCTCGCGCCATGACTAAATATATGCAAATCCTTACCATGATTGACTAAACCAATTCCCACCCAATCGGGATAGTGTTCGTCCACAATTCCTGGCGCATTGATTACCGTAATCGAATTCTTGCACGCTAACCCACTTCTGGGACACACCAACATCGTCGCAATCTTGTCAGGGTCATCTGTACCCAAACCCACCTTGAAGCCTGCATTGACGATTTTTTGTTCGCCTGGAGCGAGGATAAAAAATCGAAGTTGTGATTCGTACTGCTGTAATAACTCTACCGTCAAAGCTTCAGTAATTTTTTTGCCATTAATATATAGCGAACCTTCAGGATACTTGGTTAGGAAAATATCCCGCTTTGCGCGAACAGACTCCAAAAAATTATCTGTAGGTGCTGCTGGTAAATAAGCTTTGACATCCAGAGCCGCCGCTCTATCTACAGCTCTGTGCGGTCTAAATTCTGGATCTGCTAACACGTACTCAACTGAAATCACACGATTACTCTCATCACGATTCGGCTTTACACTCTAACAAATTCCGTCACATTCGATCTTCTAAAACTTAATCTATTTTTACATAAGCTCCCAACATTTATAAACTTAACTAATTTTTACAAACTGGAGATTATATCCCAATTTTAGCGAAATTTGGGTACGATCGTGCTGACTGAATATCTCCGCATACCGCCATCTTAGACTCAAGATCGATCGAATCTCCATCTCATTCTAGTCACCCACGAACCTTACTAGTCGGCGAATAAGGCTACGAGAGCGGTTTTCGATCTATTTTATCCTTACTATTTGCTCTGTGACTACGATCGAGTATTATTTGCTATTGTTCTTATTTAGTTAAAAACGGACTAGCAAAAAGCTTAGACTTTAATTTAGAGGCTTGAAACTTAATCAGACTGATTGAGAAGATGTTGAAGATTTTATAGAATATATTAAGCAATTTAAAATACAGATCGAATTGTAACTTTTCCCCCATTCCCTGGAAAGTTAGTGAATAATGCTAGACGTAGCAGAAATTTTTATAGATAGTCATTTTCGTTTAACATCAATCACAAAGTATTGGAGACTAGCAGATCGTGAAACTGGCAGTATATGGCAAAGGTGGCATCGGAAAATCCACAACTAGTTGCATCATCTCCGTCGCGTTAGCAAAACGTGGCAAAAAAGTATTACAAATCGGTTGCGACCCCAAGCACGATAGTACCTTTACCCTGACTGGGTTCCTGATTCCCACCATCATCGACACATTACAAGAAAAAGACTATCACTATGAAGATGTCTGGCCAGAAGATGTCATCTACAAAGGTTATGGTGGCGTAGATTGCGTCGAAGCTGGCGGCCCTCCCGCTGGTGCTGGTTGCGGTGGTTATGTAGTAGGAGAGACAGTTAAGCTGCTCAAAGAATTAAATGCTTTTGACGAGTACGACATTATTTTATTCGATGTACTTGGCGACGTGGTGTGCGGTGGTTTTGCTGCACCTCTAAACTATGCCGACTACTGTTTGATTGTTACTGACAATGGTTTCGATGCTTTATTCGCGGCTAATCGGATTGCTGCGTCGGTACGTGAAAAAGCCCGCACTCATCCACTCCGCCTCGCTGGTTTAATCGGCAATCGGACATCTAAGCGTGACTTAATCGACAAATACATCGAAACAGTCCCGATGCCTGTTTTGGAAGTTCTACCGCTGATTGAAGACATTCGCGTTTCCCGCGTCAAAGGTAAGACTTTGTTTGAAATGGCGGAAACAGATCCTTCGTTGGAATATGTTTGCGATTATTATCTGAATATCGCCGATCAAATTCTAGCGTTACCTGAAGGTGTGGTGCCGACTGATGCACCTGACAGAGATCTGTTTAGTCTGTTGTCTGACTTCTATCTCAATCCAGTTGAGCCTAAATCTCAGGATGCTAGTGAGAAACAGGATCTGATGATGGTTTAGTGGGTATCGAGGATCTTTACCCCCCAACCCCCCTTATAAAGGGGGGCTTTCAGACTCGCTCCCCTTTATAAGGGGATCTTCCGGCTCCCTCCCCTTTATAAGGGGAGGGCTGGGGTGGGGTAAAGATCTCCGCCGAAGTCAGCTACGTTTTAGATCTGTAGGTTGGTTAGAGCAAAGCGAAACTCAACACACTCACAGATAAATTACTAAAAATTCCCCTCCTCGGAGGGATGGCGCGTAGCGACGGGGTGGGTGCCCTCTCAAACGCAGCCAACCAATTAAAAATTATATTTAAAGGAGAATAATATATGACTGTTGCAGCAGAGCCACAGGCGTTAAATTTTGAGTGCGAAACTGGTAACTATCACACCTTCTGTCCGATTAGTTGCGTTGCATGGTTGTACCAAAAAATCGAAGATAGCTTCTTCCTCGTCATCGGTACCAAAACTTGCGGTTACTTCCTCCAGAATGCCATGGGCGTAATGATTTTCGCCGAACCGCGCTATGCGATGGCAGAATTGGAAGAAGGGGATATCTCAGCCCAGCTCAATGACTATGCAGAACTCAAACGGTTGTGCGAACAGATTAAAAAAGACCGCAACCCCAGCGTAATTGTCTGGATTGGTACCTGTACCACCGAAATCATTAAGATGGACTTGGAAGGATTGGCTCCACGTCTAGAAGCTGAATTGGGAATTCCGATCGTCACAGCCCGCGCTAATGGGTTAGACTATGCCTTTACCCAAGGTGAAGATACCGTGCTCGCAGCAATGGCGGCGCGGTGTCCTGAGAAGGCTCCTGTGGCTCAGGAAGACAAAGATGAGCGCAATGCCATCTCCAAACTGATGAACTTCGGACGAAAAAAAGAAGATGTCACCATTTCTGACTCCGAATATAAAGATCATCCCCCACTCGTATTATTCGGTTCCTTACCCGATCCTGTTGTCACCAACCTGACGCTAGAACTGAAAAAACAAGGAATTAAAGTCTCGGGTTGGCTCCCAGCTAAACGTTTTACCGAGTTACCCGTACTCGAAGAAGGTTACTACGTTTGTGGCGTAAATCCATTCCTCAGTCGCACTGCGACCACACTAATGCGCCGTCGTAAGTGTAAACTAATTGGCGCACCATTCCCAATTGGCCCTGACGGCACCCGCGCCTGGATTGAGAAAATCTGTTCGGTATTTAACATCGAACCTCAAGGATTGGACGAGCGCGAAGCCCAAATCTGGGAAGGCGTGGAAGAGTACGTCAAGCTGATTCGCGGTAAATCCGTCTTCTTCATGGGTGATAACCTCTTAGAAGTTTCGATGGCGCGGTTCCTGATTCGCTGCGGGATGACAGTCCAAGAAATCGGCATTCCCTACATGGATAAACGCTATCAAGCAGCCGAACTCGCCCTCCTCGAAAAAACCTGTCGGGAAATGAATTCGCCATTACCAACAATTATGGAAAAACCCGACAACTATAATCAGTTGCAACGGATTTACGCCCAGAAACCCGATTTAGTCATTACTGGCATGGCTCATGCGAATCCGCTCGAAGCACGGGGAATCACGACTAAATGGTCAGTAGAGTTTACCTTCGCCCAAATGCACGGTTTCACTAATTCTCGCGATATTTTGGAATTAGTAACTCGTCCATTGCGTCGGAATGAGAACCTCAAGGATCTCGGATGGGAGAAGTTAGTCAGAGATGAAGCAGTAGTTTAACTTTATTAACAGTTCAGAATTTAAACCGAGCCTATTTATAGCTCGGTTTTTTGATGAGTCGATCGAATTCATTAAATTTGCTAAAACTATTAATTTACAGAGGTAAAATTAATTATTTACTACAGCAAGTTTTCTTGCACTTGCAACATCTGATTTGATGATTTCTCTGATTGTAGAGCGCAATCTACCATCACTACTATCAATTTTTTCACTGTCAGTTTTGAACTGAGTGGTGGCAGTAGCAGAATTAGGTGCCATAGTGCTACTACTAGAGTTTTTTCGGTATGCAATGTACTCACAAGTCCCCATGCACCCGTCATCTACTGGTATTTTTAGTTCTCGACAATGGAGCCGCCGAGAGAAGCATAAAGGATGACCACTACCTGAAACGATTTCGACCTGACAAGATCCTTCCTCGGCTAAAATCGTGCAATCATCAATCATGCTGACTAAAGCAAATATATGATTGTAACTTAATGCCATCGATCGAACCTCATAGATTTCTACATATAGTATTCCCTCGATCGATCATTATTTAACATTTATTAAATTATTCTCATATCTTTGAATTATCTAGCAGTTTCGACTATTAAATTATAGAATATAGGATCTGTAGGGGCGGGTTTATACAAATAATTATCGCTAAATTCGATCGATCTCAAACGAACCCGCCCAACCTGATCAAGATTGATCGATTGTGGTAATTTGGGCTGATAATGTTCGATCGAGTGCTAGTATTATCTAACTCGATCGCTATTCGATCGAGATTACTGCCACTATATACAATTCGCTTGGGTGTAAAACTAGCCGCCAAAGCCAGATATATATCCCCTGGTGTATGCATGAATGCCCCAACTGTGGTTTTTAAAAATCTGGAGCAGTGAAACGTTGTCATTAGTTACACTGGCAAAATGGAACTGAGTATCGGGATAGGGGATAGAGTTGGTAATGTGGTGGATTGTCTCTGATAATCGGTCTAGTCGATACACATATAGCAGCGAACCATAGACAGTCAGTAACTCTTGGGCGGTGGCCAGCGCAAAGGGTAGAGGATCGAAACCTTGAGTCACAATTGTTTCAGATTTGGCGAACTTTGCATGAAGATATCATCGATTATGATGGATAGCACAAACTATTGAGATCGATCGACTACGTGCAGCAAAATCTAACTCCCACCGATCCTATTTCTACTCCATTAGAAGGTATTGTGATTGCCGTTCAAGCCAACTTCTGTCAAGTCCAGATCGATCGAGATACGCCAATAGTCGGAGGGAAATTAATCTTATGTACCCGCCGCGCCAGACTTCAGAAAATCGGTGTTAGTGCGATTGTAGGCGATCGAGTTGTCGTTGAGGAAGCTGATTGGATCGGTTCGCGGGGTGTAGTTTCCGAGGTATTCCCCAGACATAGTTTACTCGATCGACCGCCTGTTGCTAATGCCGATCGAATCTTATTAGTATTCGCGCTCGCCGAGCCAGCCCTCGATCCATTTCTGTTGAGTAAATTCCTCGTCAAAGCAGAATCAACGGGCTTACAGGTCAGTTTATGCCTGAATAAGAGCGATTTAGTAACAGAGATCGAGAAGCAGGAATGGTGTGATAGATTGGGTGATTGGGGCTATCAACCGATCGTCATTAGTGTGGAAACTGGGATGGGAGTGCAGGAGTTGCAAATCGAACTCGATCGCCAGATTACCATTTTTGCAGGACATTCTGGGGTGGGTAAATCGAGTCTTACCAATGCCTTAATTCCTGATTCTAATATCCGCGTGGCGACTGTTTCTGGTAAACTCAGTCGCGGACGACATACCACCCGCCATGTTCAATTATTTACGATGCCGACAGGTGGTTTAATTGCCGATACACCAGGTTTTAATCAACCAGATATAGCTTGTACGCCTAAGGAATTACCTACCTATTTCCCCGAAATCCGCCAGCGATTGGCTACCGGAAATTGCCAGTTTAGCGACTGTACCCATCGCGATGAGCCAAATTGTCTGGTGCGGGGCGAATGGGAACGCTATACCCATTATCTAGATTTTCTGGCAGATTCGATCGCCTGGGAACAGCAATTACAATCTCAGCCTAAACTAGAAAATAGTTTAAAACAAAAAAGTGGGACGGGGAAAAAGAAATTCGAGCCAAAGTTGGACTCAAAATATCGTCAAATTTCTCGACATACAATTTTGCAATCTCTAGATGAAATATCTGCTGAGTTGGATGAGGAGTGAGTGAATAGTGAATAGTGGATTGATGATAATTAAGCCTAATATCTAAACCGATCGATCATCTGTAGAATCTGCTGATAAGTTTTACTATTGCCACGATCGAGGTAGAGATTGGCAGCTTTATGATAATCGGCAATAGCTCCAGACCGATCGCCAATTTGGTTATAAACTTTGGCTCGTTGGTAGTAAGCAGGGGCATAATTAGAATCGATATCGATCGTATGGCTAAAATCGGCTAGTGCTGCTGACAAATCGCCTAATCGTTGATAGCTGAATCCCCTTTGATAATAGGCATCGAGATAATCTGGCTTTAATTGAATCGCACGTTGATAATCAGCGATCGCATATTGAGGTTCTTCATTATTTGATAATAGCCAACCCCGTTGATAATAAGCCAACGCAAATGTGGGATCTAATTCGATCGATCGATCTAAATCTTCCATTGCGCCGTGAAGATCGCCAATTTCACTGCGAGCGATAGCTCGATTATAATGAGCATGAAGATGCTGGGGATCGAAGGAAATTGTTTGGGTATAGTCGGCAATCGCGCCATGTTTATCTCCTAAGTATTTGCGGGCATTTCCACGATGATAATAAGCGTGAAAGTACTGAGGATCGAGGGCGAGAGTTTCAGTATAGTTATCGATTGCTGCTTGATGATTGCCAATTTGACGATGGCAAATGCCCCGATTGTAATAGGCGATTACCAGATTGGCATCGAGACTGATCGCTAGATCGTAATCTGCTAAGGCTGTCGCAAAATCACCTTGAATTCGATAAATATTTGCTCGATTACTATAGGCAACAGCAAAGTCTGGATCGTAATTAATAGCTTGGCTATATTGTTCGATCGCGGTGGCATATTCGCCCATTTGAAAGTAAGCATTACCTTGATTATTGTAAACGCTAACAAAATGTGGCTCTAGCTCAATCGCCCGCTGATAGTCAGTAATTGCGGCTGAAAAATTACCCATTTGAGTATAGACGATCGCGCGGTTATTATAAGCGATCGGCGATTGGGCATTGATATCTAATACAGTACTAAAATCGGCAAGAGCACCACCTAAATCGCCCAAATACTGTTGCAAATTACCACGATTATTATAAGCGAGTACTAATCGTGGATTGAGCTTAATGGCATTAGTATAGTCATCGATCGCCCCGCTATTGTCGTGTAACTGGGCTTTCGCCGTACCCCGCATCACATAAGCGATCGCACTTGTTGGATCAGTAAGTAAATTTTGACCGCGCTCAAAATCAGCACTGGCATTAGAATGGGGTTTATGTGAGAAACATGTTGCTAATGCGCGTCCGATATAGGCAATCCCCTGTTCGGGATCGAGTCGCACGGCTGTATCAAAATCATCCCAGGAGCCTGTATAGTCCCCCAAATAACGACGCGCATTTCCCCTACCACAATAGGCATCTACACACTGAGGATCGAAGGATATAGCTCGATCGTAAGCAATGATGGCTTCGTGACAATCCCCAATTTCATAAAATCCTGTGCCTCGATCGACTAATAATTGAATATGTCTGGCGATCTCTGCCCGAGTATCGGCACGAGAATTTTGATAGATTAGTAGTTGTGGGATGATGCCGACAACTGCTTGCCAAGCAGCAGATATAGACGGATAGTACTGTTCGGGATCGGTAGAAATTAAGCGATTGACGATCGCAATTAGTTCGGGATGATTGATGTTTGGTGCTAGCTTGTGCCAGTGGGCTAGTTCGCTGAAGGTAAGGGGCAAATCTACTCCAGATTTACCAGTAGCCGCCGCAATCGCCATTTCTCCTACTGTCAAGAGATCCCGTTGAATTGACAGCAGATCCGTGTCGGTTAATTGTGGCGAAAATCCTGTGGCAATCGGTAGATTAATTAGTACTAGTTTGCGATCGAGATGGCTGCGGACGATCTGAGATAGAGATACAGGATCGACAGTCGCCTTACAACGATCGATATCGTGCAACACTTCCAATAAGTCTGCTAATAACATTACCACTTGGGATTGAGTCCACGGTCGATCTGCTACTAATTCTTGCGCCAAAGGCACACCAACGACAAACTCTCTCACCAGGTAAAATGCTTGCTCTTCGGCAAAATAACTATACACAGTGGGCAATCGCTCGACTTTACGGCTCAAGTCATACAGAATCTGAGCCGAAATTATGGCTAGATCCCAGTCAAAACTACCTGGAGCAGCATCTGGTAATTCATAGCGATGAATCGCACATTTGAGTTGGAGATTGCCAGGCACCTGAAGATCGATCGCCAGATAAGTGGTAACTGCTCCAGTTTGTCCTAATTGCTCCAGGATTTGATAACGCTGTTGAAGAGTAGATCCGATCGGATTCACTATACCCACGCTCCCACGACTCACTTGCAAGTTACTCAAAGTTTACTACTTATCTAATTACCACTAATGTCTATTTTTACACATCGATTGGCAAAGAGTCCGGTGCGATCGCTTGACAAACGACTGGAATAATTTACGCCATTTTTTGCTTGACAACTCAAAAATCGGCTTTAGGCGTTATGTTGCATATTTTCGCCTAATCCCTAATTTCCGAAAGATTTCAACCTACTTATCGATGTTGGAGATCGATAATTTCTGCTGGTAAAAACGCGCCAAATTCAGTAATAATTGCTTGAATTAAATTGGCTGGGGTTACGTCAAAAGCTGGGTTGTAGAACTCAACTCCAGGTGGACAAACAATAGTTTCACCGATTTGATAAAGCTCTGAAGGATGACGTTCCTCGATCGGGATGAGACTACCATCGCTGAGACTAAAATCGATCGTCGAACGCGGTGCTGCGACAAAGAACGGGATATTATGCGCCTTTGCCACTAGAGCCAAACTATAGGTACCAATTTTGTTTGCTGCATCGCCATTTGCGGCGATGCGATCGGCACCAACTACAACAGCATCGATTAAGCCTTGTTTCATACAGTGTGCCGCCATACTATCGCTAATTACTGTCACCGGAATGCCTTCTTGGACACATTCCCAACTAGTTAGTCTCGCACCTTGCAGTCGCGGGCGAGTCTCATCGGCATATAATCGCGCCAGCCGCCCCTCTGCCCAGGCAGAACGTACAACCCCAAGGGCGGTGCCATAACCTGCTGTTGCAAGGGCACCAGCATTGCAATGGGTAAGCAAACATAGTTTGTTTGGACTGCTAGGTAAAACGGTTAAACCGTGGGCACCAATTGCTTGACAAGTTTCGATATCTTCTGCGTTGATTTTTTGAGCCGCAAGCAGTAATTGCGGGACGATCTCGGCAACATTTCCCGCAGAATTACGGGCTGTCTCTTCCATCCGATCGATCGCCCAAAACAAGTTTACCGCTGTCGGACGTGTGGCTCTGAGGGTTTTGCCGATCGCGATCAGCTTTGTCAAAAATTCATCGCGATCTGTGGTGGTAATGTCTCTGGCACCCAAATACATCCCATAAGCAGCCGCCACCCCAATTGCTGGCGCACCTCTAACGATCATCGTCGAGATAGCTTCGGCCATATCTTCCACCCGACTGATTTCGACATGTGTATACTCATTTGGCAGGCGATTTTGATCGATCAGCAAAACGCGATTGTTTTGCCAGCGGACGGGATAAACTGGGGTATTCATAAAATTTAGGTGGCTAAAGCACGATTCTCCAGGAAGAGGCTACGTCAATGAGTAGTTCAGGCTCAAATTTTATCATCGAAGCTAGGGTTGCGATCGACGATCGGGATAGAAAACTAGCGTGAAATTGCTGCTGCGATCGATTCTGGAGATTCGGATGGGTATTCTAAAGCTACAGACTCACTGCAAAAGTATTTAGCAAATCTTTTTGCATCAGAATTAGAATATCCAGTTCTATTATCACAACAAATGATTGCCGAACACAAAATTAGTAAAACTGAGCATCCACTATTCTATCTCAGTCTTATCGTATTACCATTTTTTTCACCTCTTTCCCTAGTTGGGTTTCTTTTCTTCTCTATCAAAACTATATTCGATCGTCACATTTACTTAAATACATATCTCAAGTCAGTTGCAGTTCCATCTGTTCTAGCGATCTCTGCTATCTTTGTTTCGAGTTGCCTGACTGCTTATAACAAGGCAGAAGCTTTTACCGTATTATTTAACTTTTTGCCATTTTTCCTGCTGTTTTTAGCAGGCGCGAAAATTTTTACACCTAAAAATCTTGAACAAGCTTTGACATGTATCTTAATTTCTTCAATCCCTGTAATTATCTTAGCTATTATTGAATTTACATTCAATCAATATGGTTGGTACAGTACAGATAGATTAATATTTCCAAATGTGGGGATTCGCTACCCTCGTTCCAGTGCTGTTTTTGAAAATTCAAATGGTCTGGCTAGCTACTTGGTAACTTCACTGGGCATATCGCTGGGAATGTTAATAAAATATTCCCAGTATCGAAACAAACAGAATGCTTGCCAAATCCGAGGAAGTTTTACTGATAGTCAACTAATATTATTAATCAAAACCTATATTTGTTCCAACTTACTAGCACTGACCTGTACGCAATCTAGAAATGCTTTTCTTGCAGCTATTGTATTGATTTTTATAACTATTATAATTTCTAAATTTAGAAACTTAAATTTTTTTAGCAGTCTATTAGTATTTACAGTTATTGGCTTTTGTCTGTTGAAAAATATAACTTTAATGAGATATATTAATGGAGAAATATCTTTGACTGCCAGCATGAGCAGAGAAATTCTAACTTTTGCTACAGATTCTCGCACTAAAATATGGAAATTTGCTATTTTGCTAGGAAACCAAAGACTATTCTTAGGTTGGGGATTGGGTAATTACAAGCTACTGTATCCAGTTCAAAGTATTGGCACTCCTCCTCATCCCCATAATTTGTGGCTAATGCTATTTGCAGAAACTGGAATCATGGGACTTGCTAGCTTGAATATATTTGTTGGCTCGATTCTATACCAAGCTGTCAGGAAAATTCATTCAATAGAAAAGGAAAAACAATATGTTTTAATTAGCTACTTAATGGCTTTTCTTGCTTCAATTATGTTTCACTGTTTTGATTGTCCACTTTTTGATGCTCGAATTAACTGCATAAA
>NZ_JANOJV010000030.1:0-2239 GCF_031418915.1 Chamaesiphon sp. VAR_48_metabat_135_sub
CTTCATTAGAAATAGATTATGCCAAAAGTCTCTATTATCACTGTTACTAGATTGCGTCCTCAATTATTGTCCCAAGCGATCGAATCTCTGAATGCTCAATCCAGTCAAGATTTTGAATGGATTATTGTAAACGATGGTGAAGATATTGCTACACGAGAATTAATCTCTAACTCCCAAATCGATTTCACCCATACCTATTTGGAGATGCTTCATCCCGACAAGGGTTTTGGTCTATCCTACGGACGCAATAGAGGTGTCGTAATGGCACAAGGGGACATCGTAACCTATCTCGATGATGACAACACCTTCAAGCCCAATTTCGTAGAGGAAACGATCGCTTTCTTCGAGCATCATTCCCAGGTAAATTATGCTATGCCGATTCAGCAACGCAGACGCGATATTGTCCAGGATGGTGTTGTGGTTAAACGAGGTAAAGAGTTCTTCTCACCTACTTCAGATTGTTGTACGGTGGAAGACTTAATTAGCCACAAGCAACTCATCGATAGTAACAGATTCACTCATCGGAACACGAAGGTGATGAGCGATCAAAAAATTGTTGACAAAGTAGCATTACCACATCATGCGATCAAACTCAAAAATAGTAAATTATCTTGGGACAATCACTCGATCTAATTCCGACAAATAGCTGAACCGATAAACGGACTTAGCTAGACTATAATTTTAAAGACAATAGACCAGTGAAATTTCTATGGTAATTAGAGACTACTGTGACGGTATGGATCTGGGCGTAGGCTATAATCCACTGACTGGTATCGCTTCCAATAAGTGGGTGGATATTAATGGGGTAGAGGCAGCAGGTGGGCAAACAGGACAAACGGCAGAATTAGTCTTTAAGAAAGTGAGTTCTAGTGCGGAACTGAGTAAGGTGCTGGAAATGGATGGGGAGGTGAACCTCAATGCTTCCTATTTTCAGGTGGGTGGTTCGGTCAAAGCTAAGGTGTGCAAGGAATCTAGCCGCAAGATCAATGAGTATTCTACTTTCTCTGTTTTGTATGTCAAAGTGCGGGGTATGGCACGAAATATTCAGGATGTCGATCTCAAATCTAATGCTGTTGACTTTATTGAGAACAAGGGACTTGATGAATTTTTCCGCCGAGCGGGTTATGAATATATTTCTGGCATTATTCCTGGCGGTGAATTCATCAGCACGATCGAAATTATTTCTAATGATTTGGAAACAAAGGAAAAAGTTGATGCGGCTCTCAGTGCCCAGATTTCTTATAACAGTGTAATTCCTGGTACGCTTTCTTTGGAGGCGAATGCTGAATTAAAATCCAAGTTTGCGGAGTTGGCTAAGTACAAAAATGTGCGGATTGAAGCCCACTGTTATCGCAAAGGTGGGGTGGGGGCAATTTCCACAACCCCCGAAGAAGCACTCCAGTATGCGGTTAATTTCCCCGCATCGGTACAACAGTCAGCGGATATTTTGCAGGTTATTTGTAAGCCTTACCATGACTTGCTCTCTTTTCCAGATGCTTTTGATATGATTGCGGTGCAAAGGCAACAGCGGGTGTTGAAAAGCTTGTGGGAGCGATCTCAGCAAGCCTCTAAGTCTCTGGCTGATGTGGAATATATTTTGCAGTATCCAATGCAGTTTGAGGGGGTGGAGGAAAGCATTCTCCAAGCAGGTAAACAAAAATTAGAGCAGCAGTTGGATGATATTGCGGATAAAGCAATGGAATATGCCAAAAATCCGAAGGCGATTCGGATTGAGGGGAGTGATTTTCTACCCATTTCTCTACCGTTACCACCGCGTCAGCAGGAATCTAAAAGTCTGCCCCTCGTTATAGAGATTACAAAAGAAGATATTGTGGTAGTAAAGACCGTTGCAATGGTATTGGGAAGTGGATTTCAGTTAGCAGTAAATAGTGTAATAAATGAATACATAAAGACAAATAAATTGAAATAAATAAATTGAGGATGAAGAGAAAATGCTTTTTATTAATGGTCAACTGACACTGCTATTAAGATTAATTCTAGTCAAAAAAGGGTGTGGCAATGATCGCCACACCCTTTTTCAAAAGCTAATGGCAGACATTAAAACGCAGGTTTAGCTAAATCGTCAAAGAAAGCATCCGCCAACGCGACAGGAGAACCCACTTTCACTTCGCTAGTTTCAGGTTCAGCATCAGATTCACTAACAACGGCTTCAGCAGCGGCTTGAGCCATTTTGAGAGCTGCTTCAGCTTCTTCCGCTGCTTTTAGTGCCGCTTCAGCC
>NZ_JANOJV010000031.1:0-3570 GCF_031418915.1 Chamaesiphon sp. VAR_48_metabat_135_sub
GGATTCTTGCCAGATTTTCTTAGGTTTATCTGGATAGTCAATCCGCACTACTCGCGCTAACTTCTCGCCGCTGCGGTCGGGGTACTCAAAATATTTGGTGCCGATCGGTCGGGGTGACTTAACGAACGTCTCTGGTTTCCAGTCTGATTTACCTTCTAGTTTGTCGATCGCGGCTCGGATATCTTTCGGTTCACAATTTCCACTAAAGCAGCTATAAGCCCCGTCCTTGCTGATGTCTAAATCGTCACCGTTGCAGACTGGGCAATGATATTTAGTCTTAGATCCTTTGGATGGGGTTAATACTGCGAGGTGTTGACGAATGTAGTATGTCTCAGTCATTGAAAAATTCTACGAGTGTTGAGTAGATGTGGGGGATGGTTTATACTCGTAGGAAGTCGCCCTACAAGTATTTTCTGGTTTAATACCCCGCCAGGTATTGAACCGACAAACACCCCCAGATTTGAGTCTCTGGGGGTGTTTGTTTTATGCCGCTTGGGGCAGTGTGGACATATATTCCTCTACTAACGCCTGGGTGATGGGGGAATCCAGTCCGTGAAGCAAATACGAATTCAGCAATGTCCAACACCAAGAAATTGAGCCGCCCTTTTCGATCTGCACCCAAAATATTCCCCTGGTTAACTTGGCTCGGAGTTGGGCAGAAGTCCAAGCGGTTAATTCATACTTCTCCCGCTTGATAGATTTCTCCGTTATAAACTTAAATTTGTCGGGAGTTTGTAGCTTTTTTGTCATGAGTGATAATGAGGGTGATTTTATGATTGGTTCGGTCTTCTGGTTAAGTCGATCGAACTTTTTTGTTGGTGGTTGGTTAGAAGGTTAAGGTTTCGCTGGTAAGGCTTGGTATGTCGATAATGACAGAATCTAATCGAAAGTAAAATGTACAAAAAGCAAAATTCGATGGTAAAAAATACTATTTCCGCTTTTGGGATCTTCTCTGTTCCGCGTGTCGTCGAAGATATCCTTGAGTGATTTTAAGATGCTCCACCTGCTGTCTAGCATCAGCCCACATTTGCGCTTTCTCCACTACTTCAGGAATAGAACTAGCCAATAGTCGGTTGAGAAATGTAGGTTGAGGGGCGGGTTCTGATACTCGTTTTGCCCCGAAATCCATAAGGCGCAAAGGCAACTTTTTCCTGATTAATCGACTAGCTCTCCAAAAGTCTTCATTAGCATCCTTCAACTCATACTCGTATGCTTCGCTTCCGTCACCTGTAACAGGATTGGACAATAGCTCTTCTAGTTGCTGCCAAGACTTAATGAAAGTCCCGAAATGTTCGTGTTCTGCTCTTGGACTAGAAGAGCCAGGATGCAGACAGCGAATGATAAAATCATTCCAAGATTTATCGGTTAACAGTTCTAAAAAATATTCATTCGCCACTGCTTCAGCAGGCTCTTCTAAATGTTGGAATTTAATAAAGCTCGACTGTGAAACATGTTTTACTTGAATCTCTTTGTATGTACAACCGCATTCAATAGCTTTGTACATACAAGCAACTTCCTCAGCTATCAAAAGAAGCCATTTTTTCTTTTCCTTTCCTAAATTCAAGCTTTCACCATACGTCCCAACAGTGAATTTTCCCGTGGTCTGAAAATTGCACAGTATCTCATAAACAGCCGACCAGTCAGATTTAGTTTCAACCCAATTTGTCCGATCGACTAGGTTTATCTGTCGTCCCAAAAGTCTTTCGACATCATGCTGACGTTCGCGGAAAGCTTCTCTTGGAGGTAAGTTAATAATATCTGGTTGACACAATAATGCTGGAGAGAAAAATAGCTTAGAAGCTTTTAAACTTGCTAACATCTCGTCTTTCTTTTCCCAGTTAATAGATATTCGATAAGTATCGCTTTCGCAGTCTTCCTCATTGTCAAAAGCGTGTTCGAGTTCGACCAATTTAGCCATAAGTTTTCGATAGTCGGGAGCCTTGGGTTTATTACCAGAACGAATATTTCTGGATGAAAGCCATTCTTCAGAATCTTGAAACTTCTGAAGCCTTATGACTGTTCTATCGATTTCTTTATCTGTCCAAATATAGTCCATAATGCTATTAACAAATAATGTTTATTTCCACTGCTAACGACTAATTAGCAGTGGTATTTATTAGGTGTCGAGATAATCGGTAAATACGATTTTTTGTTCGATCGCGTGTAGATAACTAGACATGAGTGTTTTGGCACTATGACCAGTCTGAGCGGCTATTTCGGCGATTGGGACACCCTCGCTTACAGCATGACTAACACCAGAATGACGATAGGTGTATGGCTTGCGATATTCGACACCAGCGACTTTAAGAATGGGGATATAGATCCGATTCCTGAAGTTGTTATCGCGTAGAAACCGACCTTTAGGCGATGGGAACACTAGATCGTCATGCGACGGGTTGGATTGCTGATGTCGGGTTTCGAGCATCTTAGTCAGAGTCGGAGTCATCAACACCACCCTAAATTCACCTGTTTTTGTAGTGTCTCTAAAATGCCCTCTAGACACGCCAGATCTGAAGGTAACGACTTTGAAGCTGTCATCGACATCAGACCAGCGTAGAGCCGCCATTTCGCCAAACCTGCAAGCCGTCTGTGAGATGAAAATTACTAGATCTTTGTAGAATGAGTAACTTTCGGGTAAGCGATCGAAAGCATCGGCTATCGCTCTCAGTTCGTCAATCGTGAAAGGTTTGGGCTTCTTTGGTGGCGGCAATTTCTTTCGGAGTCGATCGAGCGATTTACTCCAGGGGTTTACCTCACATTCGATCGACCCTTCTTTTTTAGCCCATTCCCACGCCGCACAAAGGTCAAACAGATAAGCGCGAGCGGTGCGTTCGCTAACTGTTTGCGACCATCGCCCGATCGTATCGATCGCGATTTCAGTTGTTAGGCGACTAGCCAAAAATTCATCGCCTAATAACTGTCTGAGCTTGCTACCTATCGCCTTAAACCGCTCTCTAGAACTATTGGACAGCTCGCGCTCTAACATCCGATATTCGGCATATTTGGCAAACAAACTTACCGCCGTGAGGGTATCGATCGCCTGTTTGAGATCCTTTCCCTTCTGGCTGTAAATGGATGGGTCGAAGCGACCACACATAATGTCTTTCTCGATCGATGCCATCACCATCTCGGTATGTTTGCGACCGATCGGATTATTGTGTTTGCTCAGGGTTTTATGAAACTTCTTACCTTCAAACCGCCACCTAATAATTAGGCTGGTTCCTCTCTCTTCGATGTGCATGATTTTGTGGGGCGAAACGTGGGGCAACAGAACCGCCAAACCCATCAAAACAGCACCCTATTTTCAGGTATATAGACGCAAAAAATCGGCTGTTAGGATGTGTTTGATTCCTAAAAGCCTTACCAGTGCTTACCTTTTAACCCAAAGCCCTCAATGAGGCTTGAACTCATGACCTCTTCATTACCAATGAAGTGCTCTACCACTGAGCTATGAGGGCGTTTGTGAAAGTGGGCCGAGCTGGATTTGAACCAGCGTAGGTCTCCCAGCAGATTTACAGTCTGCCGCCATTAACCACTCGGCCATCGACCCATTTGTTTCACAGTTACTAA
>NZ_JANOJV010000032.1:0-14899 GCF_031418915.1 Chamaesiphon sp. VAR_48_metabat_135_sub
GTAGAGGGTAGTTTTCAGGAAATAGTTACTAGTTTGGAGCAAAATTTGTCAGTCTTTATGTACTGTCTTGTCACAGCGAGATCTGGAGGGAACCTCCGCCAGCGCGTTGGCGTTGGCAAAGCCTGCCGTAGGCACAGCCTCTCCGACAGGAGATACCGCTGGTGCAAGATGTGAGATTACTAAGATCATCCCGATCCTTCAGCAATAATAAGCCCCAACTGGCAAATACAAGTGCCCCAATTGTCAAACCCGTTCTCAACCAATGCCAAATTGCCCAAGTATGAATTGCACTGCTAATCTGAGACAGTTCGATCGATTGCAATAATGCCGATCTTTAAAAGATCTGCTAGCCCCTCGCCATTAGCTGCCATTTCTTTGTCCCAGAATCTGAAGGTAGAACCCGCACCTATGTTTTACTATTTGCTCAACCCAAACACCCAGCATTTAACCTGATGAATCAACAGTTTTTAGCGGTGGTGAAAGTTGTGCTCGAACAAGATGCCGCTATTTTATCAAAGATTGATCCTGATGCCCCACAGAAAATTAAGTTGAATAATGAAGTTGGTATCGATTGGGTACATCGCAATTTTGACAGCTTTCCAGAACATCTCTCTGCGAACGGCTAATATTCGATCAAATTCTCTATGCTACTAATTTAATCTATGGCAATACCTAAAAATTTTTGGATTCCGCCAGCGTCTGGATATACGCCAACAAGTCGGGGGCTGACAGAGGCTCAACTAGATGCGATCGAACAGCAGAATGGTTTCTCATTTCCAGTTGCTTATCGATCTCTGATGCGACAACAAAATGGTGGGACATTGCGCTATTGCATTCTTGAAGAGTCGAGGATAGAAGATTTTTGTTGCTTGTCCGAACTCGTTCGAGATCTCGTCACTTTTGAAGATTACATCGCATTAACATGCACTGAAGACGATCTAGCAACTCTCGATCTACTATTTGAATATTGTCATCTCAATCGCTTGATTATCTTTGCAATTAATGGTCATGAAGTAGGCTGCTTTGATTATGGCTTGAGATCTGAGATAGCAGTTATCGATCCGCAAATTATTTTCTTTGGAGACGACAGCGAAGAGATCTTACATTTTAAGATCGTTAAAACAATCGCAAGTTTTGATGATTTTCTCAGTCAAATTGCCTTGCCTGAAGAGGTCAATGAAACAACATATCTCGGAATTGAAAGCTCTCTAGATTTTGATAGTATGTGTGTTTATTTAGCAGAAGAATGGCAAACCAAATTCGAGCGAAAAAACGATGATTTTTTTGGGTGGTTCAACTTTGAAAAATATTACTGTGGTGCCGTGCCACTATTCCTAGATGACCAGACTTTAAAGATCTATGCTGAAGAAAATAATACAACGTTTCAAGAAGTACTCGATTGGGTTGGTACTGAGGGACGGACTCGATCGATCTCGGCAATACTATCACCAAATCAACATCGCTCTGGAACCTATCTATATCCCGATAACTCAGAACTTACACTGATACTAGAAATCAGTAAACCGTGGTTTCCGATCGATCGAGCTATCGAGCAACTATGTACCCGACTGATGACGCTACCAAATATTAGTGCCGTTCAAATACTTCCCTGACTCTCTGCTCAACCAGAACGGTGAGTGAATAACACCTCAAAAAATGATCGATCGATGGTGTAACGATAAGACAAGATTCGGTGTGTTGGGTTAAGCTACTGCTTTCCGTATAATCGATAGTTAGGTACCACAACTTGCACCCTGAGAAATACGATGGAAAATCAGCAGATCGTAGCAATCCAAAATATCTTTAGTTCACGGCTCGATACGTTGAGCCATCTTTTAAATGTAGTGGAGAATCATTTCACCGATGATGTGGAATCGATCTTTGGGCGACGGATCGCACCCGATATGCTTCCTTTCGGTACCCAAATTGTCTTTACTTGCAATCAGCCTCGCAACTTTGCGTTGTGGTGCTTAGGACAGCCAGCAAACAATCTAAACCCTGAAGTAGGATCTTTAGAAGATGCTCGCGGACATCTTTCATCCACTCAGGAACTGCTTGCAAGTATTAATGTTACCGATCGTCAGCTTGCCGCGATCTCCCGAATAGATCTCGCGCAAGGGCGGTACTTAGAGTTATCTGGATGCTCATATGTAGATGATTTTTTGATGCCCAACTTTTACTTCCATCTGACAACAGCATATGACATTTTAAGGATGGCAGGAGCACCGATCGGCAAGCATGATTTTATGATGCATTTGGTACATTTAATCAAACACTAACATGGATGAAGTTGTTATCGTAAAATACGATCGAAAACAGTAAATCTAGGATGTCGGACATAAAGCTAATCATCACGATCGATGATTAGCTTACCCAAAATAAATCCTCTTCAAGACAAAATTTGCTGACTTTTAGCATCTGGCTTGAGCGCGAAAGTCGCGATCGCGATGCCCAGAATCGAGAGAACTGCTGTCGGAATAAAAGCATTAGTATAGCTACCAAAAATATCTTTGGCACTACCAGCAACTATAGTGCCCAGCAAAGCTCCTGCCCCGTAAGCGGTAAAAACGATGCCATAGTTTTTGGTGTAGTTAGCCGGACTAAACATCGATAGTGTTGCTGTCGGCGCGATCGCTAGCCATCCGCCCAAAGACAACCACAGTAAACTAAAGGCGAAAAAGTAATTGGCAACCTGACCTTTGCCAGTATTGAGCATGACGATCGAGGCGATTAAAATCATCACATAAGAAATAATCGCAGTCATTTTAGGCTTGAGCCGATCGGTCAACCAACCGAATAAAGGGCGACCGACACCGTTAAAGATCGCAAAAATCGATACCGAAGCAGTAGCCATACTGGGATCGAGTTCGATAATTTCCTTGCCCACATTACTGGCAATCCCCACCGCCATCAAACCAGCCAGGGTGCCGATCGCGTAGCAGATCCACAGTGCAAAAAAGCTCGGCGAATTCAACAACCGATCTGGCTCGGCGATCGCAGGACTAGCAGTAAACTGAGGGCTGGGTTGCCAGTCTGTGGGCGGAAATCGAAGCTGAGTAGCGATCGCCCATAAGATCGCCGCAAAAGCCACCCCGAAAATTCTAAACGTGCTGTCGATGCCATAAGTCTCGATCAAAAACCCGGCTAGTGGTGCGGTAATCAACGGAGATAGACCAAAGCCAACTACAGTTAAACCGACAGCTAATCCTTTGCGATCGGGAAACCATTTCGCCGTAACCGCGATCGGTACGCCATATACAATCCCAATTCCAGCTCCAGCAATCAGACCATAAGTGATTACTAACAGGGGAATACTCGTAGCGAAACTAGAGAGAAAATAGCCCAAGCCCACGATCGTCCCCCCCGCAGCGGTTACTTTTGCGGCACCATATCGTTCGATATATCTGCTCGCAATCGGCATCAAAATGGCAAATACTACTAGCAGTGTAGCAAATGGTAGCAAGGTATCTGTCGCGCTAATTGTGATTCCTTGCTTGGTTAAAGCTGCCGTCAGCGGCTTGCGAAAAATGCTCCAGGAATAGACGGTGCCTAAGCAGAGCATCGCGGTAATACCTAGCGGTAAAAATAGCCATCGACCTTGCCGAGCGGGTAAGCCAAATAGTTTAAGATCGTTCATTATATTTTTTACCTTAATGGTCTGGCGAAATTTATCATCAGGGTGTGCCGCATGGACAAAAAATCAATTTAATGCGATTGCTGTTGGCACGCTACGCGAAAGATCGTTAATGTCCACCTGACTGAACTATATATTACTCCGATCCTCTGGATCGATCGGCACTAAATAATCATCCCCAACCAGCCAAAGTTAGTACGGCGATCTCGATCGCGAAAAAGTAGTTACGGTACGGCTAAAATGGTGATAGGTCGCTACCGTCTTTCCAAGCGATCGATATTTATGCACCACAACTCGCACTCCGAGCAGTCCGATGGAAAACCAGAAGATCGTAGCAATACAAAACATCTTAGGCAATGTCACAAGTCAAAATTTACGGACTCACAGAGCAACTCAAACCGATTCGCAACCGTCTATCCGATACTATCCACTCATGCGTAGTTGAGGCTCTTTCATTTCCAGCAGACAAGCGCGCTCACAGATTTTTCCACTTAGATCCAGATGATTTTTTCGCGCCATCAGGCCGAACAGATCGCTACACCATCATTGAGTTCAGCATGATCGAGGGACGAACGATCGAAACCAAAAAGCGACTCATTAATTTGCTCTTTCAGCGGATCGAGACTGAAATTGGGATACTCCCTAACGACATTGAGATTACCATCACCGAGACACCAGCCTGCAACTGGGGATTTCGAGGTAAGCCTGGAGACGAGCACACCTTGAACTACAAGATCGATGTTTGAACGATCAAACAAGTCGATCGAATCTATTGCAGCCGTATCTGATTCGATGTTAGCCAGTGATCAGCCCCAACTGTCAAAAGTTAGTGCCCCAATGGTCAAACTCATTCTACTTCAATGCCAATTTGCATCACTCTTAAAGTATCTAAAATAATGAGTTTTACACACATTAAAAGTAACTTTTCAAATATCTTCTAGAGCACGCCGATTTTAACTTTTGTTGTACGAATTTCTTGCCATTGTTGATCGAATTGAATCTGACTTTTTGCTGATAGTGGATAGATAAATTCGCTTTTATCTAATATGCTTTTTGACGGCAATATTAATGAATTATGGCGAATATCTGGGATGATTTCAGTAGGATTTAGACTAGTGAGCAATGGAGATGTTCCAGATGTCAGTAGAGAAATCTGATTACTAACTTGTGGCTGTAAACAGTAATCGATCCACTGCTGAGTTAACTTGGTGCGCTCTGTTGGGATCTGCTTCGTTGGATACTTTGGCTGTACCCATAGATCTGCTGAAATTGCCGTCCCAGAGCTAGGTACGATCGCGCCAATATTGGGGTTATTTTTAATTAGATCGATCGCATCTGAAGACCAACCGACCGCTACCCAAGTATCACCCATAATTAAGGGCTGAAGATAATAATCAGCACTATAAAACTTTACTTGCTGATGGAGTTTTGCTAGTGTTGATTTGAGATTTGTTACCTGACTGAGATCGGCTAAATTATATGAATATCCCAACTTTTTTAAAGTCAAACCAATGACTTCACGCGATCGATCTAATACCGAAATCCTTTGTCTCAGCTTGGGATGCCACAGATCTTCCCAATCCTTGGGGATGGGAATATTTGCCTCCGTTAATCGATCTCGACGATAGATAATGACAGTTGTCTCCCAGCGGTATGGTACACCCCAAATTTGTCCAGTGGAACTACTCTTACCCCGCTCATCTCGTCGCGCTAATTCCTGCCAGCGAGATTCTAGTTTACTCCAATTAGTGAGATGCTTAATCTCGATCGGTTCGATCGATTTTCCCTCAATTGCCGCTGGCAACCAAGCATCAGCAATACTCACCAAATTCGGAATATATTCAGGAGATTTGGTGGGCGGTACCAGCGGGATCTTCAATCCTTTTGCTTCCGCTTTACCCGTTTTATACCACTCCTGAAGCTGAGTGAGAATTTCTTTAAATTGACCCTCCAAAGCCAACTCGACTCTAGAATTAGTTGGTTGAATCGACTTGCTAAACTCGCTTAATAGTTGAGGCGGAAGCGAGTTTTTTAGTGCCAACAACCGTAAAATTTGTAGGTTTTGACCTTGACAACTGGTTAAGCTGCTCCCCAGAGCCAAACTGCCAAGGGTGAGGAGGAAAGATCTACGATGCATAAAGGGGAAATAGGGAATAGGGTTTAAAATTCAGGAAATAGGGTTTAGCGAGGTGAGCAATAAATAACACTTACTATTCCCTATCCTCTATCCCCTATTCCCTCTCTACAATGCTCTCTGAGCGATATCCTGACGATAGTACATGCCGTCAAAAGTAATTAACCTTACTCCTTTATATGCACAATCGATCGCACTAGCAAAATCTGGCGCAATACTCGTTACGCCTAATACTCGCCCACCATCAGAGACGACGCGATTTTGTCTGAGCTGGGTACCTGCATGGAATACGACAGTTCCGTCTGTATTTGCCGAGTCGATTCCCGCAATAACCTTACCACGCTCGTAATTGCCAGGATAACCTTGAGCCGCAATTGTCACGCAAGTCGATACTGCTGGCTTCCATTCGATCGGCGGTAAAGCTGCTAGTCGCTGCTCTACACAGGCTATGAGTAAGTCTACCAGAGGAGTCACCAATAACGGCAAAATTGTTTGAGTTTCGGGATCGCCAAATCGACAGTTAAATTCTAATACTTTGGGTTCGCCATTGGGCGCAATCATCAAGCCTGCATATAGCACGCCGCGATAGTCGATGCCCTTGCGTTTGAGCGTGGCGAGAGTTGGCTCTAGTACCTCATTTTGGATTCTCGTCATCAGAGCTGGCGTTCCTAGTGGAGCTGGTGCGTAAGCACCCATCCCGCCTGTATTTGCCCCTGTATCGCCATCGCCAATCCGTTTGTGATCTTGAGCGGGGAGCAGGGGACGAATAGTTTTACCATCGGTGAGCGCGATGACTGATAATTCTTGCCCAGTCAGGTATTCTTCAATCAGTAACTTGCCATAATTTTGGGCGAATAATAACTCGACAGCAGTCAGAGCTTCTAGTAAAGTTTCGGCAACGATCACACCTTTTCCTGAAGCCAATCCATCTGCTTTGACGACAATCGGTGCCCCTTGCTGCTCGATATATGCCCGTGCAGTTGCCAAATCTGTGAAAGTTGCCGATTTTGGTGTCGGGACTCCAGCAGCCTCCATGATGGATTTTGCCCAGGTTTTGCTAGACTCAATCTGGGCACCTGCGCGAGTCGGACCAAATACGGGAATATTCCGATTTTGTAAGTAGTCAACAATCCCTAATGATAGCGGTAATTCTGGCCCGATCACTACCAATGACACCCCATTCACTTCTGCAAAGCGGGCAATCCCACCAAAATCGTCTACTCTAAATGAGAGATTCTGGCAACGATCCATCATCGCTGTACCGCCATTACCAGGCACACAGAGGACTTGGGTAACTTGAGGAGATTGCAATAATGCCCAAACGATCGCATGTTCTCGACCGCCATTACCAACTACTAAAATTTTCACCGACTCTAAATTCTCCCTCGACTTTATTGCTAATCCTTCTGTACACTTTATCATCAGTGGGAGGAGTTAGGCTTTAGGCTTTAGGCTTTAGGCTTTAGGCTTTAGGATAATGGGGGAAAGTTTTCTTCCCACACTTCCCACACTTCCCACACTTCCCACACTTCCCACACTCTCACACCCCCACACCCCTCCTCAACTCATGGACAAGATCAACTTCTCAAATCCCAGCGGCTTTCCTGAATTTTTACCTGGGGAAAAGCGACTCGAACAACACCTGATGGATACGATTCGGCGGGTATATGAGAGTTATGGGTTCACGCCGATCGAAACTCCTGCTGTAGAGCGGCTGGAAGTCCTTCAGGCGAAGGGAAACCAGGGTGATAATATCATTTATGGTTTGCAGCCAATGCTCCCGCCTAATCGCCAAGCAGAGCGGGATGAGGCAGGTAAGGGCGATACGGGAACGGAAGCGCGGGCGTTAAAATTCGATCAGACGGTGCCTTTGGCGGCTTATATCGCCCGTCACCTCAACGATTTACATTTTCCCTTTGCTAGGTATCAGATGGATCTGGTATTTCGCGGCGAACGAGCGAAGGATGGACGGTATCGTCAATTTCGCCAGTGTGATATCGATGTGGTAGGGCGCAAGGAATTGAGCCTACTTTATGATGCTCAGATGCCAGCAATTATCGCGGAGATTTTCAGTCAGATTAACATCGGCGAATTTCTAATTCGGATTAATAATCGCAAGGTATTGACGGGTTTCTTTAGTTCTTTGGGAGTATCTCCCGATCGAATCAAAGTCTGTATTAATATTATCGATACGTTAGAAAAAGTTGGAGTGGCGAAGGTATTAGCAAGTTTAGCCACTCAGGGTTTATCATCAGAGCAATCCCAACAGGTTATCGATTTTATCAATATTAAAGGTGATGTCGATTCTCCAGAGGAGAGGCCTTGCCAACGAGTCCTCGCTGCTCTACATGAATTTGCTGCTAAATTACCCGATGCCGAACAATTTAAACTAGGAATTGAAGAACTCACCACCGTAATTAATGGCGTGAGAAATCTGGGCGTACCAGAAAATAATTATTGTATCGATCTCTCGATCGCGCGTGGTTTAGACTATTATACAGGCACGGTTTATGAAACTACCCTGATCGGACATGAAGCCCTGGGCAGTATCTGTTCTGGCGGTAGATATGAAGAATTAGTCGGCACATTCTTGGGCGAAACTATGCCAGGAGTCGGGATCTCGATCGGGCTGACTCGCCTCATTTATCGCTTACTCAAAGCTAATATTTTACAACCATTAGCTCCAACGCCTACTCAAGTAATGGTCTTAAATCTTCAAGAAGATCTGATGCCAATCTATCTCCAAGTTTCTCAACAACTCCGCCAAGCTGGAATCAAAGTTGTCACCGCTTTTGATAAACGTCCACTGAAAAAGCAATTCGCATTAGCAGATAAACAAGGAATAATTTTTTGTGTGGTGATTGGTGAAGAAGAAGCTGCGAATAAGCAGTGTATCTTGAAAAATATGGTAAGTGGCGAACAAATTGTGGTGTCGATCGATCGTCTAGTTACTGAATTGAAACAGATATTGGATCGATTTCTATCTGTCATCTAGATCGATCGATTCTCGTGCTGAAAGTTGAGAATCTCGAAGGGCATCTGATTCGAGCTGGAGTCGTTGTCTACCGCGTTGAATGGATTGTAAAATATCAGTGAGTTGATATTCCATCGTATGTAAGATTCGATCGGCATATTCATCTGCGCCATCTTGGATCTCTTGACATTCCATTGTCACTTGCTGCCGCATTCGTTCCAGTTCTTGGATACTGTGATTGCGTACCCGTTCGACTTCGGTAATGGTTTGTTGTCTGAGCTGTTCGCATTCCGCAATCGCCATTTGCCGAATTTGGTTGGCTTCTTGTTCGGATCTGTCAATAATGCCTAATTCATTGGCAACTTGATAAGCACGTTGATTTGCTTCGGCGAGAATCTGCTGTACCTGTTGTTGCGCTTCATCAATGATTCGATCCTTATAGTCAAGAATTTGTTGGGCTGTAGCGACGATTTCGGGCAAGCTCAAGCGAATTGTATCTAGCTGCTCCAACAGTTCTTCCTCGTTCACCATCGTTTTTCCGGTCAATGGTACGCGAGGACTATTCAAGATTGTTTCCTCCAATCGATCGATCGCCTCGAACATCACTGGAGACTCTGGTTTGGCCAGTTTAACTTCAGCTTCAATTTCAGTCGGTCGTCGATAGTCTGAAACACTGGAACTAGTTTCGTCTGCTAGGGCTGGGTGGAAGGATTGTTGTAGCATTTATATATCTCTGAAGCAACATGAGGTGACACAAGATGGTCGATCGATCCGTTGAATCTAGCGATTTCTTTCACGATGCTACTGCTCAGGAAACCATACTCTGTGGAAGTTGCTAAAAACACTGTTTCAATCTCTGTAGACAAGGTTTTATTTATGTGTGCCATTTGTAGCTCTTTCTCAAAATCGGAAAGAACCCTAAGTCCCCGAATCAAGACTCGCGCACCAATCGAATTTGCATAATCGACTGTCAATCCATCAAAGCTATCTACTTCTACTTGAGGTAAATGTTGAGTCGCTGTATGAATTTGTCGGAGACGTTGTTCGACGGTAAATAATGGTGTTTTACCAGGATTTCGCAGTACGGCTACTACGACTCGATCGAACAGCTTACTTCCTCGTTCGATAATGTCTAAATGACCCAGTGTAATCGGGTCGAAGCTACCAGGGTAAATCGCAATCACTATTGGTGCTAGTTATTTGACTCTCAAAGGTATATATCTTCGATCGGATAATTTACGATTTCACCCCAATATTGTGGTTAACAAAGCATAAATTTTTAATAGTTCTCAATTTTTGGTCGAGAATCTACACATAACTTAATCCTGCCGGTGACAGCTACACTGCCTGCTAGCAGCAGCTTTGCTAAGTTAGAGACTGAATATGATGTTTGCGGCATAAAAGCCATGACGACCGCTAGTATAGAGAGATTATATGTTAAAAGATATATATATGGTTACTATTTCACAGTTTCTTTATATTTTCATGTCAGGTTGTAAATATTTCATGACATTTCATCAGTTTATTTAATATAAATTTTGTTGAGGGAGTAGACGAAGCGGTCTATTCAAAGGATAGATTCCAATCGATCGTGCTTGTTGGATTGAAACAAGGGTTTGAAATTTCCATTCAAAACTGATGTTAATCTTCTAATAAACTAGGCATCTGACGGCGATCCTGAGGAATAAAAGTTCGATCGCGTGGTAACGAAGATACCGCCGCCGTCAATAAAAATTCACCTCGATCGATCGCTTCTTTTAACTCAATTGCCACTTGTTTCGATCGATAAATACTCGCCAGTGGAGCCACTCTGACAGTTCTACCCTCGATTTTGATCTTGCCCGATTTCAGTTGCTCGTAACTCACCAATCCAAACGTCGGACGTACCCGACGGGGAATCGAGAAATCGACAATTGGCGCGAAAACATCCCGATCCTGTACCGCACATCGTGCCACAATATCCGCATTCAATACCGGAATTGGCACCCCTACCCCCAACATCAACGAAGGACCATAATTTTTGAAATAACACCCACGTACCCATTTCGGGTTCATCTGTTTGGCATCGCCCACCAAAGCGAGAGTAGCCCCAGGGCCGATTGGCGTGCGATTTTCAGCACGTTTCTGGAGCGGGAAATGCTGGGTGCCTTCCCAAGCCACATAGCCAATTCCCCCACCCAACCAGATCCGGGTACCAATACCGATTACTTCTAAATCGGGGTCATTTAAGAGGGGGGAAATTGCCCCAGTATTGGAGTAGACAGCGTTACCTAATTGGGGCTGTAAGGGGCCTAAATAAGTGTACAACTGGCGATCTCCACCGTTTACCCCAACGATGAAGTTTTGATATAAATTACGGGGATTGTAGAGGTAAAATTGATTGATGGTATCTTTCGTAATTGTCGTATCGAACGTAGTGCGAGGATAGCAGTCGGTGCCTTGTCCGATTGCCCGCAGATTGACACTTTTGCCTGCAATCAGATCGGCAATCACATGCGCTCCACCCCGCTCTTTTTTATCTTCTCCATCCCCAACATCGCCTGCATAATCGACTAATTGAGTTGCCCCTAAATAGAGATCTACGGCTCCAAATCCAGCGTAGGCAGGTACTCCGTCTAATGTACACGATCGAATCTTAATTGGCGGATCGGTATGTCCTAAATTGAGAATTGCCCCCGATGATTCCATCGGTTCAAAGCTTCCAGTCGTAATCACATCTACTGCTTTGGCAATTTTTTCGATGCCTAATTCAGCAACTTTAATTTTAACCTCGTCTACTGTCCAGACTACCGCTTTTTTGCGGCTAATTTTGTCGTTAATTTCGTCGATGGTTTTCATGAATTAGGGGATAGGGGATAGGGGATAGGGGATAGTGGGTACTTTCCACTATCTAGATTTCAGGCATTATTGCTAATGTAAATATTAATTTATTTTGCTGTCTTACTTGATTGAAAGAATTGGGGTAAATCCAGTGGCGGGACATTTGGCAATTATCGATAAATTAATTTGGGAATTAGTTGCGGTGCTAGATGTCGATCTTCGATCGTTCAGATTGTTAGATCGAACATAAGTGTATGCTAGATCGATGCCGCGATCGTTAATTTTGACTTCCCATAATTTAGTCCGAGGATCGCTAACCAGATCGATCTTTTTAATTACAATTGGTTGAGGTTGTTTTTCACCGCACAGTTCGCACAAACTATAAACTGTCTCGCCTGGTTCTAATCGAGTCATCGCTGCTAAAGCTTGCTGTTTTGGGATTAACATACATTGGTCTGCATCCGCAGAAATCGCGGACAGTAATAGACCAATTATCATGACAATCGTCGATAATAAGCAGTGTGACAATCGGGGAATCTCGATTCTCGTTCCGAGAGGCTCCGCCAACGGTTTTTTTTCCATATTTACGATCCAATCACGAGTTACAATGTGCCCGACTCTAGTTGTTCTAAATATATAAAGTTAGGAGACTTTACACCAGCTTCAGTCCTAATTTGCACGAGCTGAGGAGATTCAAAAAAATGCTTGGCATTCTCGATCGATGTCCAGGCTGAAAAATGCACTATCTTATTAGGATTATACTCGTATTTTAAAACCTGATACGTTCTCTCTCCAGCTTCCCTGCGGAGATCGGCAGCCCTATCAAAAACTTTCTTCCAGGCATTATAATCTTCAACTTCATGAATGATTAATACATATTGCATAATTTAGCTGACTTTTAATATTAACTAGATAATTCATCACGAACCCACAGTGCCAATCCCCCACCGCGTCCGCACGCAGCAATTCCATTTGTACCAGCCCAGAAAAAAGCAAAGAATGGTAACTTGGAGATCGAGAGCTTTTCAAAATCTTGTCCGCTACCTTTGCCACTGCGAATTTTGCCTTGATATATTGTCAACCCAAATACTTTTAATTGAATCTCAGTAAAATCAAATATTAACAGATTTTTCTTGCCTGGATAACGACAAGGGCCAGTAAATTGTACCTGACCCCCCGCGACTAATAGTCGATTAGTCGCAGTTCCCGTCGATGATTCCAGATCGCGAGTAAAAGCGATCGATGCTGGCGTAAACTTCGGCAAATAATATCCTCGTCCTAACTTAATTCCACCGTGTTGTTTATCCTTACTCGCTCCAGTTGCAAAACACAATCGCCACTCACCTAATAGCGATTCAAACGGGATGACTAATTTCTCTCGCCTTGCTGTTATTTCTGCCTGTTGTAAAGCAGTTACCATCGCATCTGCGGTCGGACGATCTGAAGATTGAGCCGCTCGATCGAGGATACTTGAAAAGGAAGTATTCACATCTTGTACCATAAAATCTAACTGTCAACTATTAACTATCAATTAAACTTAGATCTTTTCTTTGGCCGCGAAAATAATCCGCCATTGCTGTAATCGCTGTTCGATTTCTTTCAGTAGGCGAAAATCTGCTGCTGGTAAGCCAGAATCCGGTGGAGAGTGACGTTCTAGAAAATCGAAAGCCGATCGAAACTGTTGGGGCGTTGTGGTAATTGGTGCGTCAAAGTGACAAGGAACGATCTGGTCAAAGTCCCATTGTGCCACGCGATCGACCCAGGCGATCGTCTGTTTTGGCGCGCGATTGAGAATTAATGTCTGGAGAATCGGTGCGACTAATAATCGACCATCATTTCGTAAGGCTGTAAATCCTCGCTCCCAATCAGATTGCCACCGAAATGGATATAGTCCGAAATAGTTCTGTTTGCCTCGATCCGGTGCGGTAAATGACTCGCGCAAGGTTTGACTCAAATTCAGGATTTCGAGCACGCTGGGCTGGAAATAAAGGGCAAATAAACAGATTCGCTGCCATCCTTTGAGCCGATTTGCGGGGGTATCTGTGAGCGGATCGCGAGATCGATCCTTGCTGTGAAATAATAACGGGTAGGGTTCGAGCTGGAGAATCGAAGGTGGATCGATCGAGACCGAAATTATTGAGTCAGTGACTAATAGTGTCCGCGATTTCCGGTGAAAAAAAGCAACTTCGGCAAACTGTCCTGGGCCGAGATCTACCGTGTCTAAAATCGCATAATCGAACTCATTGCCAAAAGGCGTATGACTGCTATCTGCGGGTAAAATGTGCGTGCGCCCCAAAGGGAATCCCAACCAGCTCAATGGCAGATCGACTGGAAAACTCCACTGTTCCGGCGACACCCACACCTGTGCCTGGGGAAACGATCTTGCAAATGGGCCGACGAAAACCTTGTGTTCTAGCCCCGAAATCGTCGGCAAAATAATATATTTAACATCGCCGTGAATGGCGACTAATTCATTCAGTAGTTCCAGACATTCGCCAGTCGGTGCAACGGGTGCATAGACAAGCAAACCACCACCTGTCAACTTGACTACCGTCATCCGAATTGGTACGACTACATATAAGATGCCCTGCACCTGGTCGAATGTCCAAATTGTGTCGGGCGTTACTTCCGTGCGGATAGTGCGTCGTTTATTGTAGGGATAGATCGGCAATGTAAACCAAAATCGCCACGCTCGATCCGCTGCACCCGCTTCGGTCAAGGTGCTCACTCGTTCGTCCAGAGTCACCGTGAGACCCCCAGAAATATCTGTAAATAAACTGCCATAAAGATTTTACTAAGGCTAACTAGCGGCGATCGCACAGTGTTGTGTCACTGGGACAAGGCCTTGTAAATTATATATTCTTATTCGATCGCATAGCGTACCAAAGGTAATTGGTCTGCGATCGACTACTTGTATTGGGCGTAAATAAAGAGACTATTCAGACTGGTGTAAGATCTGATATTGCCAAGTAATCTCGCATCTGGATCGGAATATCTCGCCTCCATAGCAAAATTAGCACGGTGATGGGGAATGCTAAACTTGAGCTTTGGTATCATTTCTATCTAATATAGTAGTGAGATAGAGACTAGATCGATCTAGCCTCTAGTCCCCATGAAATTTAGACTCTGACACAATTACTAGGTGTTCGCTATGGAAGAATGGCAAAACGAAATCGCTGGCGTGTTTAAAGATTTAACCGCGTTGTTTGATGGATTTGGTCGCGAACTCACAGAATTGGTTGAAGAAGTTACCACCGAGGCTACTGACATCCTCAATCTCCAATGGGAAGAACTGAAAGAAGTGCTGACAGAACTCTGGCAAGAATTTGAATTAGAA
>NZ_JANOJV010000033.1:0-6976 GCF_031418915.1 Chamaesiphon sp. VAR_48_metabat_135_sub
AGTTACCTCTGAGTTTGAGGAGTAGGACTTTCACCTACATCAATCGGACAGTTCAAGCCTTAAAATGCTACATGTCTCGTAGCCAGCTTGGAAGTATTATGTACGGGCTTTCACCGTGATTCATACTTCAACGAATCGCACTCTCACTCCATACTCACAATTTAGATATGGGACACCATTGGGATGATAGTTCAGATTAAATGTTGCATGATATGAATGGTAGTGGTTTTCTTTTTCTTTTTCTTTTCCTCTAACAATAAGTTCGGGATTCCAGCTAATAACTTCCGATCTACCATCCGATGTAATACTTTCTCTAAAATGAAACGTTCGTTCTTCGCTAGCGTCTGGATTAATTAATGTTAAAGGTTTAGACACTATAGCACTGGTAAATAAATAAGAAATTAACTGATAGTAAATTGGATTGATATGTAGTTTACCATCTCGAACTTCCCAAACCAGTTCTAATATATTAATTTTTTTAAATTTGATATCGTTGCCAGAAATAGCTATAATTAACTGTCGATCGCTTTCCGAGAAATTCTTTAGGCTCTCAAAAGAAATCCGCACCCATGTTTTGACAATTGTAGCAATATAGTCAAGATTGATAAGATTACTTTTAGAATAAAACCAATTTCCTTGATATGTTTTGAAGGCATCAGGCGAAGGAAAAATTAAATCTTCAATCAAAACCTGCAAATAATGATTGAGACATTTTGTTGGTGGTGAAACCTCTTTCCTCTCTAGTTTAATTTGTTGAAGCCTAGTAAATAATTCTTTCCAATGCTGTGGAACTTCTAAAGCATATAACTCAAAAGGAAGTGTAAGTTGAGTGGGAATATTGAGAGCGAATAATTGAATTTGGTTATATGCCATCGATTTTCTCCAATGCACGATAAAAGGGTTCGTAAAGCGATCTGACTAAAGCGATATCTCGTCCGTTAAAGGCGGTTCTAGTCTTGGCAAAATAAGGATGGAGTGCATACTTAAATCCTGTCAGTAATGAATCTTTTGCGGTTTCTGGTTTGTGTTCGGCGAGATTCGGTGCCCAAGCTGCATCGATAAACCGAACCAGAGTGGGTTGATTGCCGCGAATGGTACGAGCGATCGCTTGCCAAGTCAGCACCATCTGAGTCCAAATCAGTCCATCGCGGACGTGTTTGGGCAGACTGAGATCTGAATATCGTAAATCCTTCTCTAAACTCCGCAGAAAAATTCGATAGCCATCTACCCGCCAGGATTCACATGCTTCAACTAGATTACCCGCACGTTCGGTTAAAATAGCCATTCGCTCTTGTTGTAAGGCGATTTGAAATTTGTAATTGAGATCGTCTGGGCTAGGGTGGGGACGAACTAAAAAGTAGGCTCCACCGAAAGCACTCAATCCCGCATCATTGAGGATGTTTTTACCCCTCCCAATGGCTGCGATGGGGGCGATTAAGATCGATCGATTGGATCTCGCGAAATTCTCGACATTACTGCGGGTAATCAGCGAATCATCCAGATCCTCTAGTGGAGAACTGCGAGTCAGAGCGGCAATCCGATCGCGCCATTGTCTACCCGTGTCCAGCGTCAAAATGGCATCGCGAACGAATTCAACTTGTTCGTAGCTATTGACGTACCAAATCAGTCGTTTTCGCGATTCTGGGAGGGCATCAAAATCGCGCTGCAAGGTATCGGTTTGTTGCAGGAGCGATTTTAAAATCTGTACCAGTGAATCTTCTTTGGAGTCAACCCCAGAAACTCGCACGGGTTTACCATCAGCCCAGTAGCAGGGTGAAAAATGAAAACTACTTTGGGCGAGGACATCCATCGCGGCTGACTGTTTGGGGCGGAGCAAATAATCTACTGGTAAATCGACATGATAAGTCGGACTGGCTCCAGCCCAACTCGTACCGCTCAATAGCAGTGCGTGTGCCCCGCGCGTGCCCTCACCTGCAAAGACATGGGAGAAATTTTCGAGCAGCCACCGCCCTTGCCCCAAGATTTGAAAGTACGATAGCGTCAGCAGCTCGTCTCGTCGTTCTAGTTTAAAACCACATACCAAGCCAGTTGCTAAACCAGGGACTAATCCATAAAAATCTTGAGGAATCCGATTAGAAAAAGCAATGTCACTAGCTCCGTCGGTTTGTTCGACTACGCCATAGGCACTATTAATTGCTTGTTGGAAAAATGAGACAAACAATACTAATTTTAGAAATAACGCAAACCGCATCACGAATTCGCGCCGCTCTTTAATCGAGACGATCCACTTACGAGTTACTAAATCCCCCTCTAATTTAGCGATCGTCTCTTGCTGCTCTTGATAATTTTCATGGGACAATCTCAGTGCGTATTCAGCCAACCAAGAGCTTTTCCAATCCCCCAATAGAAACTCGGATAACTCCTGATAAACTGGATTTTTATCGAGAATAAATGTATTAGCTTGGGTATCGACCCCTTCAGCTTTGGCAATATCCAATACAAAGTTTCTAGCCAATGACGAACAGGTGAAAAATCGCTCTGACAGCCATTCGCTCTCATTCGGTGAGATTTGGAGTTGAGTGTAGATATTATCGACGAGGGAGTCGGCATTCTGGAGCGCGTGGTTGAATTTCCCAAACATCGCTTGTTGGAGATCGATGCGAGAATTCTGGAACTTTTGCGATCGCGTCCAATTGACAACTCGATCGAGAAATCCACTACTTCCCCGATCGATCAATTTAATTGCCGGAAAAAATGTGGAATCTAAATTAGCTTGAATCTTATCGCATTCATCGAAAAATACCACTCCGCAAGTCCGATAGATCGACTCATAATAAGTAATCGATTGGGAACTGACATGTTGTGAGGGACGGGTGAAAATTGCCGCCGATATCGTCGTTAAAATGACATCCGCATCGGCAAGTTGGTTGGTATCTTGGTGTCTGGGACATTTACCAATTAACGGACATCCTCTCAATCCACCAAGCTTACCCGTACCCTCTTCTGTCTCATTTTGATACTCTCGGAGATCGAAACAAGGCGGTGAAACTGGTGGCTTGGGCTGAATATAATTACTCAGCGGACAAGCAGTAGATAAATGCGTAAAACCCTCGATATCTCCATCCACACTATGCCAATTCTCCAAATGGGATTGGCGATTGCGTTGCCCCATTGCCACACATACTCGCACACCAACTTGTTTGAGCAAATTTGCCATGCGGATACAGGTGACAACCTCGTTGAAAACGACCCCAATCCGGTGTCCTTTTTGAACGAGAGCGACTGTTAAAACGTCAATCAGGGTAGATTTTCCCGCATTGAGCAATCCGACTAAATGTTTGATGCCATCAAACTCGATCTCGGTGACGGGTGCAAAGCCCATCTGTTTCGATCGTTCGATAATAATGTCTTCCAGTCGGCGGACATAATTATATTTACCACTGGTTTTTTCGTCCAATAGTCGAGCGGCAACCTCCATTTCTGCCACTGAAACTTTAATCGGTTGCGGATTTTCCCCATGTAAAGAGATAGTTTTACCTGGATAGATGGGCAGATCGGCGGGAATTCTGACACTATAAGCAGTTTCTCGATCGGTGAACCGATATTCTTTACCAGGCTTGGCTAGTTTGAACGGACGAGTGCGGTATTTGAGTTTAGTGCTGAGTAAATTTTCAAAACACTCGAACCGATTGCCCCAAACTACAGGTAGGATCGATTTTCGAGCAAATTGATAGCCATCATCGAGATCGTATGCACTATATTTAGCTGGAATTTGGCGATAAGTTTTAAGCGACTGCTCGACAATATCCTGGTTGGTTAAATAGTGTAAAAGTTGACGCAAGTTAAACAGATTACACTTGGCTTCACTCGTTTCGATCTGCTTTTCTAGAGCGGGAAAAAGGAAGAAGCGATTGGAAATTAACAACCATAATGTGGTGGCACTATCGAGTTCGGACTGTAAACCCAATTTTTCGATCGCAAATAAGCCCAGTTCGATGTCGAGTAAGGCTTCGATCTGGTCTTTGTTTAAACCATCTGATCTTTGTAATGACTTGGTTGGTTCCGTTCGCCACGATCTGGTGTCTTTCATTGTGTATTTTCTCCAACTGCGATTCCTGAAGACGCTTCGCCCATTTCAGCCTTCCGTTTGCGTTTGGTCTTCATTGGGGAACCACCATCGAGTTTCTTCTTCGCCAGATCGCACAAGGCATCGTCAAAGATCGGGCGAACGTTATGCCACCGCCATTTCGACTTGAGTTCTTTGAGATAGGCAGGACGGTCTTTTTTACGTTCGACTGGTACGACAATATAGCCGACATCCCAGGCTGGCTCTGCGGGAATTGGTTCGTCTCCTAGCCGTTTGACTAGTAAATAGGGATTGGAATAGTCTTTGAGATCGATCGCCCAAACTTCCTGGTCGGGGAAAATGACGCGCAGATCGTAGCTATCGCGTTGGGGATACAACTCTACTTCCAATCCTAGCTGTACTAACTTTTCGTAGAGCCGAATTTCTGCCCGACCTGGATAAAACCAAAAGCGTTCTAGCCCGCGTTTTAATTTCAGACAATCGTTGGGTAATTTCATTTTGCGCTTGAGCCGTCGTCCAGACGGACAACGATTGCAATTGGGATTGGCAATTACATCCTCATGTGCGACGGCGGTGAGAGCGCGGCAATAGGGACAGGCATAGAAATTATCCTCAAATCGGTAACAACTGGGGGCAGCTTCATAGCATTCGTCTAGCAAATCCGCCAATCCCACCCCCAGCCCAAACCATCCTTTGGCATCGACCAATTCTTGGTTGGATAGGACTGGATGCTCGATAATAAAGCGTCGAAATTGGGTATAGATTGCCGCCCCGCGCTCGTGAGCCTGACACCGTTGGAGCAAAACTGCGGCAATTTTCGATTGTTCTTGAGATGGTTGGCTACCGCCAAAGGCTTCGGCTAACTCGATCGCGATTTCGGTCGGTTCTCCAAAAAACAGTAAAGCTTCCTCACCATCTAGTTCGGGGTCGATCTCTAAGCCCCACTCCCCTAAAGGCTGCTCGCACCATTCCCCATAAAATGCTGGCAGACTCTTGGGCGCGTCTTCCGGCTTGCCCGCCATCATAAAGGCTAAGACGATACTGTCATATCCCAGTTGCAGGTTGCGTGGATATGGATAGAGCCGTCCTTGGTGCTGAGAAACCTGAATAAGTCCCGCAGAAATTCGCTCTAGTGTGAGAGTATCTAGTTTAAACATAGTTACTACTCTAAAAATTAGGATTTTTACTATAGTAACTGCGCCAGGGCAAAATAGTCAACCTCATCTAAATTTACCGTGAGTAGAGCAGATGAACTATAACTACCAGATCGATCGCAACTCATTGGCGGCACATTTACCGTTTAGCTTAATACCGTTCTAGTTGATTTGGGTGATGCCGTCGAGGGAAGAATTAGCTCGACCTTTCGATCGAATTTCCTTCAAGATGATTTATAAGAGTCTTTATCATTAGAATACAATAGTAGACCCAGCACCAAAAAAGTCATTCAAGCAATTGAAAATTTTATGTTTAGTTCTATTTTTAATCAATCTAAAACTGTTTATGAATGTTTGGATGAAGGAAAATCATATCATTGTTATGGATTTTATTTTGAACTAGATAGGAAAATCTTGGAGCAGCCAGTTTTTTGTTTTATTGGCGACCCTGAGAAACTGCAAACCATGTATGATTTTTCCTCTAGAAGTGAAATTAAAATTAATGGTAAAGCGTATCTTTTACCCCTGGGTTTTAAAATCAAAGGGATCTGGAGACAATGGGATAAAGAAGAAATAGCCATCCCAACTGTAATCGGTGAAATAGCCCTTACCGCCGAACCGCTTTGCTTATCTGCGTTAGAATCATTTATGGTCAAAATCGAGCTAGAAACAGAAGTCCAAAACTTACACCATAAACACAGTCAAGCCAAAATCGAACAAATTCAGGCTACTATTCAAGATATTGAGTCCCAACTAGAACTATTTGCTACTAACTTAGGAGATTTATTCGAGCGAATTGTTAAAGAACGAAATCTATTGAATAGTATTCAAGATTTTCCGGTAAACAGTCCGATTGAATTAACTCAACGCAACGAAGATCTAAAAATATTATTAGCACAATTTCATCAACTAGATCTGCCTAATTACGGATTGGGACAAGACGAGCGATTAGTTCTGCCTAATTATAGATTAGAACGAGATTACCCAAGCCAGATTCAAGTCGATCCAAAACCAAAATACATCGAGAGGAATAGTCGGTTAAATTTATTGTCGGCTAAATCTAACCAGCCAAGACTCAATCTCGATCTGTTGAAAAAGTCGATTTCAATGGAGATGGTGATGAATTTAACCTATGCGATCGTTATTTCTGTCACAATTAGTAGCATTATCTCAATCCTACTTGGTTCAAATTAAATCTTTCATCGTTAATTTAATGAATTAATTAATTCATTAAATTAACGATCGGCGACAATCGCCCATCAATTAGCGGGTAGCAAGCTACCCTCGACTCTAACCAAACAAATCATCCAAACCATCGATAGCCCCAAACTCCGACTTAGGATGCGGTGACTTCACCTCAACCTTCTCCTTCACCTGAATATTCTTCACATTCGCTTTAACCTGAGGCACCAAAACCTCCCCCACCACCGGAAGATCCACCTCAACCCCCACCACCTGCCTTAAAAAATGCGCCTGTTGAGACAGAGCATGACAACTCTCCAACGTCGAAAACCGTAACACCTTCTCCGACACACCCCGCTCATGTCGAGCCAACGGCAACAACGAAATCGTCAAAATCTCCGTCACCCGCCGATTCACCTCCTCCTTATCCAACGTATTCAAATAATCCACAACCTCCGCCAACAACGTCCCCTCATACGGCTGCAACCGCAAACTTAAATTCTTCCGCCCCCGCTTATTAACCACCATTATTTCCCCTCCATCGACCCAATCAAATAATCAAACAACCCATAACAATCCACCAACCTAATCG
>NZ_JANOJV010000034.1:0-5412 GCF_031418915.1 Chamaesiphon sp. VAR_48_metabat_135_sub
GCGCCATTGAATTCGAGAGGACGGGCTTACAGTACTTTAGCACTAATCTCGATCGTCATTTTGGTACATCTCATTACTGGAACTAAAGAAGATTAAATATCGCTTGTTGCTAGGGGCACGATTCATTTAGAGCGGATGCTACTCGATCGAAAACTTACCATGCCCCTGCTCTAGAACTATTGGGCTGGTAGTTGTTTGACTCCAACTAATTGCCCGCCAGAGACTCGAACTGATAAATTAGATCCTTGCAGTGTTGCACCGCTTAAAGTTACACCACTAGCAAAGCCGTTAGTTAGTGCTAACCCATTAGTTAGTGCTAATCCAGCGAGAGCTACCCCCCCCCGATAGAACAATTATACTAATTATTAGGATGTTTATTCCATACTTATTCATCTTACGCCTCCTGTATGCGTGTTTCAAAAGTACCTTTTTCACTCCCAAAATATAGCTTTGGTATAAAATTGTCAATAGATCTTGAAGAGGCTGCAATTAATATTAATTTTCGTGGACGGAGGTTTTCAGCTCGTCGAGATTAGCCGCAGTAGATGGCGATCGATCGAGAGTATTAGAATACCCATTTATCTCTAGTTTGTCTCTGTCAAGAGTTTCGGAACGAGAGTCATTGTCACTTGACAACTGCCAGCCTTGCGGATATCGTAGAGAAACTGATTGTCACTCGACAACTACCCATTCCAAAGCTTTCATCCCATCGATCGAGGTTGTAATGTCCAGACGATCTCATCCCAAGTCAGAAATTGAAGCAGCACTAGCAGATGCGGAACAAAATGGCTGGCGCGTCGAGCTTGGCGGATCGCACGCTTGGGGCAAAATTTATTGCCCTTACAACGATAAAGAATGTAGATGTGGGATTTTCTGTATAACTAGCATTTGGAGTACTCCTAAAAACGCTGGAAATCATGCCAAGCAAATTCGGCGCGTTGTAGATAACTGTACAAAGCACAATAGTTTAAATAATTCTGGTGAAGAAGAGGAATAAATAGTGAAAGAATATAGCTTTACTTTAAAATTCAATTTTCCTGATGCGCGGATCGATCCCGATCATTATATCGAGCAACTATATGAATCTGGATGTGATGATGCCTTAATTGGAATTGGAAAACAAGGGTATATTGCACTAGAATTTATTCGATCGGCAGCATCGGCGTTTGATGCTGTTTCTACTGCGATCGTTGATGTCAAAAAAGTTATTCCAAATGCTAGCTTAATCGAAGCAACACCAGATTTTGTCGGCTTAACAGATACCGCTAAAATCTTGGGATGTACTCGACAAAATATTAGAAATCTGATTTTCAATGATGATACGAGATCTCCGTCACCCGTTTATGAAGGAACTCCTTCAATTTGGCATCTAGCAGAGATTCTAACTTGGCTCAGAGAAGCTAAAACATACTCGATCGACGACTCGTTATTAGAAGTTGCGATCGTCAATATGGAGTTTAATATTGCTAGAAAGTGGCGAAATGTAGAGCCAGATCTGCAGGAAAATATCCGCGCTCTAGTTTGCTAATTTACTGGATTAATCGATCGTCAAAGTACCTAGTGAAAAATCGCCAGAAAAAAGCGATCGTGTTTATGTTGAGGCAATTAGTCGCTTTCTAATATTTTCTTTAAATCTTTTAACAGCAGAAATAAAGATAATGGATCGATCTGACTCGGCTCAAAATTAAATCGTTCGTACCAAAGTTTAACATCTGTATCTTTAGCATGAACTAATAGAGCGCGGATGCCTGCAAGATCGGCAGCTTGAGCGGTACGTTTGAGCGCATCTTTGAGCAAGCCTCTACCCACACCCCGATTTTGCCATTGTCGATCTACCGCCAGACGTGCCAAAATCATCACTGGAATCGGGTGTTTTGGTTGTCCTTTGGTAACTCGATTCGGAGCCTGAGCATGGATGACCGAACCAACTGTTAAGCTATAATAGCCAACAACTACATCTTCATAAATACCTACATAGGTCTGGCTGCTGTTGGCTTGTTGATTTTGATAGGCATATTTTTGGATAAACTGATTTAGTGCGCTGTTGCCACAATCGAAATCAGTGACGGGGTGAGCTGCTGTTAACTTTTCAATAAACGGTTGAGTCTGGAGATCGGGCATCAATCAAAAAAACCTCGCTCGTCGAGCAGTTGTTTTAACTGAGGCTTGGCTTGGACGGGACGATCTAGAGCGGTTTGAAATGCTTCCCAGCCTTCTTCATCGAGGACGAACAACCGCCTGTCTGCTAAGGTTGCTTGTGCTGCTTCGAGTCCATTTTCTAGCAAAAATTCGCTCACACTTTTATGCGAAGTCGCGGCTGCTTGTTGTAACAGTTGTTTGGCAGCAGGGGTAGTCCGAACGTCGATTCTTTCTGTCTTGGCTTCTTTGGCATTCATTTGTAAGTCATTGCGTTTTATCTGCCTTTAGCTCTATTATACACACAATGTCAGGACAGTATTATCTGGTAGTAGCGGCTGGCGGAAGCTTTATAGCTCGATCTCAACATACTTAGGAGTGAAATCTGACTAAAGAAGATTAAAGATTTGTTGATATGTAGGGGCACGATTCATTTAGAGCGGATGCTAGTCGATCGAAAACTTACCATGCCCCTGCTCTAGAACTATTGGGCTGGTAGTTGTTTGACTTTGGTATAAAATTGTCAAGAGAGCTTGACAGGAATGCAATTAATATTAATTTTTGTTGACGGAGGTTGTCAGATTGTCGAGATTAGCAGTGGTGGAGGATTCTCGATCGAGAGTATAGGTGCGATTCTTTAGTAGCGAGTAGCGAGATCTCCTGTCCATCACTGGAGTGCATACCGTCACGACATCATCGATATTTTCCCCAGTCTCATCATCTACATCTAATTGGGGCACCAAATCTTCCTTCAGTGCGGGAGCAGAATTCGGCGGCTCCGAGGCGCGAAAACCGGAAAGCATAACCTTTTTCCTCTGTACCTAAACTAACCCATCCTAACCCTTCCATTCTAACCTTATTCCGATAGTACTCGATCGACACTTCCATTGCGTCCAACTGCATCAATGTCCCTCGATCGTCACCACTGCAACGCGCCAATGAAATTGTGGCTGCATACCATAATAGCCATAAACCAACTGGTTTAACCGACCTCTCTTGCCCCTGAAGTGCTTCAAGATTCAACACCTCCAAAAATTCGGGCGTATTTGTGGGATAGGGATATAAAGCAAATTTCATCAATCCTAATATTTGTCCCCGAACTTGCAACTTCACGATGGCTTCACAGTCAAAATCACTATTTTCCCAAAGGTTTTGCCAATCACAAGTCCAACCCAATTGTCCTGAAGTCGGGAGATCGGTAACTATTGCAGGCTCCAAAACCCCCGATATAAAGTTGCTTGCTATATCGACAACACAGATCTGATAGCTGGGGATACTGGGTGTCGGCTCCATTGAAAGTTTGACTGTAATCGATCGTGTCTAATCGTTATCAATTATGCACCTAAACTGCTTCGAGTTTATTTTCTAGCAAAAAGTCACTCACACTTTAAAGATTCTTTGATATGTAGGGGCACGACTCCTTTAGAGCGGATGCTCGTCGATCGAAATTTTACCATGCCCCTGCACTAGAACTATCGGGCTGGTAGTTGTGTGACTCCAACTAGTTGCCCACCAGAGACTCGAACCGATAAATTAGCTCCTTGCAGTGTCGCACCGCTTAAAGTTACACCGTTAGCCAAGCCATTCTTTAATGCGAAGCCATTCATCGCGCGGGCATTAGTTTGTGCTAATCCAGCGAGAGCTACCCCCCCCGACAGAACAATTGTACCAGCAACTAGAATACCTATTCCATACTTGTTCATCTTATGCCTCCTGAAGTACATCATTTCAAAAGTATATTGACTGCCCTCACAGTATAGCTTTGGTATAAAATTGTCAAGAGATATTGGCAGGAATGCAATTAATATTAATTTTTGTTGACGGAGGTTTTTAGCTCGTCGAGATTAGCCGCAGTGGATGGCGATCGATCGAGCTACTATACGATCGATCGAGACTTTAATCCTTTACTTGTGAAGCTTGCAGTTGTTGTAGTCGATCGATCGTGATTCCGGTTATACGGCTAATCGTTTCTAAAGAGATATTTTCCTGAATCATTTTCAGTGCGATCTCGATCTTGCCTTCAAGTTTAGCCTTGTTGAGTTCTAATTCATACCAAACATCGATTTCTTCCATCGTCTTCATAAATTCACTCTCCTCTGGAGTTAAACTGTCAGTAGCTAGATCCTTACAATGATTGGATGTAAAACTTAAAAAAGCGATCGTGTTTATACTGCGCCATTGAGTTCGAGCGGATGGTCTGAGAGTACTTTAGCACTAATCTCGATCGCTAGTTGGGGGCATCTCAACCACTGGAACTAAAGAAGATTAAATATCGCTTGTTGCTAGGGGCACGATTCATTTAGAGCGGATGCTAGTCGATCGAAAACTTACCATGCCCCTGCTCTAGAACTATCGAGCTGGTAGTTGTGTGACTCCAACTAATTGACCGCCAGAGACTCGAACTGATAAATTAGATCCTTGCAGTGTTGCACCGCTTAAAGAGAGTCCATTATTTAATGAGATTCCATTATTTAACGAGATTCCAGCGAGAGCTACCCCCCCCCGATAGAACAATTGTACTGATAACTAGAATTCCAATTCCATACTTATTCATATTACGCCTCCTTGTGCGTGTTGCAAAAGTATCCTTTCTGCCCTCATAGTATAGCTTTGGTCTGAAATTATCAAGGTATCTTGAAGAGAATGCAATCAAGATTCGCTGCGATCGACAATCTTGCATCGCAGTAAAGATGTGAGAGTCGATCGATGACAGCTAGAATAGATGGGGAGCATCGAAGGTAGCTTTATTTTAAGTATGTTAAATAATCGGTTTGGGAAGCGGTGGCAGTCGATCTTAGTATTATTAGTTACGATTGTCTCGATCGGTCTGAGTAGTTGTCGAGCGATGATGCAGTCTTCTACCGCTCAAACCGATAATCAATTAGTTTCGTCAATTCTCAGCGATCCCAAGACTTTTAATCCAGTTCTTAGTAGAGAGTCCCCAAGTATATTTGGGTATGTATTAGAAAGTTTAATTACCGAAAATGGTAAAGGCGAGATTGAGCCAGCCCTAGCCGAATCTTGGCAACTTTCACCCGACAATAGAACGATTACCTTTACGCTCAGGAAAAATCTCAAATGGTCGAATGGTCAACTTCTAACGATCGATGATGTCCTTTTCTCCTTTAATGAAGTATATTTTAATCCAGATATTCCCAGCGACGAGCGAGATTTAATGAAAATTGGGAAGGAGCAGAAATTACCAATAGTCAAAAAAGTTGATGAAGATAGAGTATCATTTACCATTGCCGAACCTTTTGCTCCTTTCTTGCGGAC
>NZ_JANOJV010000035.1:0-2610 GCF_031418915.1 Chamaesiphon sp. VAR_48_metabat_135_sub
ATCGCGGTTGGGATCTAAGAGGATGTTTTGTGAGGCTAGATTCCCGACTTCTCCGAGAAGTCGGGAATCTGATAGATCTGATCTGTCCTAACCGCCTTGACAGCTCCAATTATTACCTCAATGGTAAAGAACGTAAAAATCCAAGTTTTCCTAAAGCTTGGGCGATCGCTTCTGTGCGGCTGCTGACTCCTAATTTGCGATAAATATTTTCTAAATGCTTGCGGATTGTACTTTGATGAACACTCAGTTGTAACGCGATCGCTTTGTTATTTTTGCCTTGAATTACCAAAGCTAAAACTTCGGTTTCTCGCTGGCTCAACCCTAACAATTCTAGCGAATTTAACGAAGATAGCGTCTGTTCTTCCAGCAATAATAGATATCTTACCCCAATTTCTTCGACTACCAATCGGATCTTTAATTCCCTACCAACTTGTTGGATTCGCAACGGTAGAATAGCTTTAGGTAGATTTGAATTGGGTGTTAAACCTACGATTTGATGCTCGATCCATGCCCACAAATGGTCTGGAAGTCGATCGACATTAATCGGCTTGGGAAAATAGATTTCTAACCAGATAATGGCTTGTGGGGCGATCGATTCTACCCGCCCCTGAGCATCAACGATCGCCACACCGAGACGATCGAGCGACTGTTGCATGTTGCTGTGTTCTTGTTGCAATTGATGATGCTGTTGGGCGTTGCAATATGCTTGCGCTAAGTGCGGACGTAATAGATTGAGGATCGATCGATCTCGTTCGGTGAAGTTGCGTTGAGTGCGACTAAATGCGAACCCAAACAAGATTAGATCTACCTTGCCAAATTTATTCCAACTACTAGGCTGAGGATTTGCAATAAAAACAGTCATCTGATCTTCACTCCCCATCGGTCGTAAAAACTGTTGATAAATTCCTGCAAGGCTATGGAGTTGACTTTGCGTGACAAAATCCGAGATTTTACAGACTCCATTGAGAGCCTCTGACATGTGCTCAAAAAGTGGATGTTCGACTAGATAGCGACTCTTAATTCTTTGCATTTCTGGTGTTAGACACGGAAAACCAGGGAGGACAGTATCCACAATTTGATGCGTCCGCATATTAGTAGTATGAAATACCGGAAAATCGCTAGAAACGAGCCGATTCACGATCGACAGGGCATCTACACCAAAGGTATCGAACTGGTGGAGGGTATAGAGATTTTGAATGCCTTGGTGAAGCTTCTGGGTGTCATCGAACGCTAACTGTTTCATAAGTCACAGTACTGCTGAGATAGAACTTATCTAAATTAACCCAGACTTTTCAGTGCTTTTGAAGCAATTGTAACAAAAACTTCATTGTCGGGTGGGTCAAATGACGAATTGATTCCTCAGTGTCAACAATATACTCTTGTATTAAATTACATCCAGGGTTGAAGGTTGTTAGAGAACGTCTTGCGGTGCGATCGCACTCGATGAATAAACTCGATCGACCAATCGTAGAAGTAAGTAGCAACCAATTCAAACCTCATCGCTCACAGTTTGAATCAGTAACTGAATGAAATTTACGACTCGATCGTAGAAGTAATTAGAAACCAATTTCAACCTAATAGTTTACACAAGGTAAATGGCAATGAATCAAAAAATATCGAGAAGTCGGATAGCAATAGCAATGGGAGTGATGTCGATCTCTTCGACACTACTAATTGCGAATGGAGCACTTGGCAATCCTAATGACATGTCAGGATCTTGGGGCATTGATGTAAATAAAAACACGGGGAATCTCGTAATAGATAGTGATGGAGGAAAGCTTTCTGGCAGCATCTTTGGTGAAAGTATTGAAGGATTCTATGTCTCAAGTTCTCGTCGAGTTGTATTTGTTCGACGGAAAAATGGGATTCCTTATCAACTTTATCAAGGGACAGTTTCTAGTAATGGTCAGAATATGAGTGGTCAACTACATGTTTGGAATTCAGCAGGTGGTGCATCGACATCAGGAGTGGATTTCAGCTTTTCTGCGACAAAAAAGTAGAGCAATAAGCTAATTATCGGTCGAGCCATTAGGGTGGGCACTGTCCACCACATTAAAACAAAAATATTTATATTATTTTGAAGAGGTGAGTGAATAGAATCAATAAACCAATCGTAGAAATAACTAGTAAAAAATAGTAGGGTGGGCAGTGCCCAGCACTTCAGACTCCTGTCTAAGTAGGCACATTTAAATCAAAGATAAATCAAAGATCGACCAGCTTTAAAATAGGAATAATCCACAATGACAAATATTAAATTTGAGCTAAAAACAACCGTATTAAACAAGATGATGAACAAAAGATATTTATCTATTTTGCTAGCAACATTAGGTCTAACGATCTCCTTGGCACCGATGGCTAAGGCTGAATATATCGAGCGAGTCGAATGTTCTTCGACTGGGCAAGTATGCGACAAAACCGCAGATTATACTTTCGATGCCGATGGTCGTAGTTCTTACGTTCTCAATATTAAGGCTCCTAACAGACATTGCTCCGCCGTCAAATATTCACTGAGCTGGCGAGATTCTAAGCGCAGTCGGACAGCTACTACTCGCTTTTTAAATCGTGAAGAAAGCGAAAAAATTAAACTCGGTAATAAATTCTCTGCTGGTA
>NZ_JANOJV010000036.1:0-3829 GCF_031418915.1 Chamaesiphon sp. VAR_48_metabat_135_sub
GTTGCTCAAAGCTGCTAAGTTTGTTGCTCAAAGCTGCTAAATTTAGCCGACTATCTCCGATCAGATATTTTTTATTAGGTACTGCAATGGACTTCCCCCCAGACAGAGAGCTAATCGACATCAGCGATCTCGATGAATTAAGAACTTTGGCAGTGCCAGATGCCGAGATTGTGGGCATGAGTGAAATGGGAAATAGCGCGCAGGTGACGATTTATCAGTTACCACCGATGGCAACACCGTTTTATGTTGTGCCTTACCATGCGTTTTCGATGGCTTTGAGCGATCTGCCAAGTCTAGAATTATCTACTGACGGGTTAACGTTTCAGCCACATCCGATCGTCACTGGCGAGTGGATCTTTATCCCCCATAATGAGATCTCCGGTTCGCGCTGGTCGCAAGATTCACTGTGTATGCATGTATATTTGCAACCAACATTTGTCAGTAACTTAATCTCGACCAATTTTGCAGCAGCAGAAGTTTTATTTAAGCCATTAATCGGTTGTGCAGATCCGATTGTCAAAAATTTACTAGAATTATTTAAACAAGAGTTTGCCTTAAATGGGCTGACGGATCTTTTGTATACAGAGGCATTAGCTACGGCACTAAGTCTGCATTTAATTCGTACCTATGCCGACAGACAACCGCTCAAGACTATTTATGAAGTCTATTCACATCGAGCGCAGTTAGATGAAGCGATCGACTATATCAACCAAAATTTAGATCGAGAACTTACCATCCAAGCACTAGCCGAACGCGCTCGATTAAGTATTTCAGTCTTCGCACATTCATTTAAGAAAATTATAGGGATTAGCCCTTATCAATTTATCATCACGAAACGACTAGAAAGAGCGATCGAATTACTACTCGATCGAGATGCTAACTTGCCAATCTCCACAATCGGTCAAATGTGTGGATTTGCTAGTCATAGCGCGTTCACGACCCGCTTTCGACAAAAACATGGGATTTCGCCAGCCAAATATAGATTCTCCAAGGGAGAGGCTCCGCCAACGAACAATCTAACTCGATCCTCGACGGGAGACACAATCGATCGACTACATACACTTTTAACGAGTAGGCTGGAGCAAGACTTTATCGACTAATTCGTTGGCGTAGCCTCTCGGTACGAGAATCGACAAAATTCTAGCAATCTCTAACAATCGATCAAATCCAACTGCCTGATAATGATTGGATTCATATCGTTGAATTTGTTGTTCTTTAATCCCGATCTTATCTGCGAGTTCTCCTTGAGTCATTCCGGCTGAAATTCTCGCTTTAGTAACTACTCAGGGGGGGTAGGAAGTCAATGGGTTTGAGCCATTATTGAGGCAAAAAATGGCCAATTAGTACCAAATAATGTCGTGAGATCGCTTGAAACCCGCATTCCCTCATTACCCACCTGAGTAGTTACCTTTTTCTAAAGTACGACGCACAAAATTATGTAAACTATCTCGCCTAGACATCGATCGAAAATTAGTAAAATATAAACGAATTGTTCTAGTTTTATTTTTAGTTCGAGTAGTCCGCGTAGGCGGACTTTGCAACACCAGCGGCGTTTACCCTACGGGAACGCTACGCGAACAACCGCTGGCTGTATTGACCCCACCTTACCCCATTCTAAGCACTAACAGCCTGCTTCGCACTAGCCTCTGGTGTTTCTGCCTCCGAAGGAGGAACCAACTGCCAGAACTTAGGCAGATATTCTGCCCACCGACTCAAGATTTCCTGTGCCTTCTGGCTACCAGTTTTCGCACCATGCGCCGCAATTAGATCCTTCAATTGCTGCTCACCTGCTGCTGTTTCTACCCGTTGCCATTTGACGATTTCGGGATTGATTTTGGCGATGAAAGTGTCATCTTCATCGAGGAAATAACCCAAACCGCCTGTCATTCCTGCGCCGACGTTGCGTCCGACTTGTCCGAGGACTACTACGACACCGCCTGTCATGTATTCGCAACAGTGGTCGCCTGTGCCTTCGACTACGGCGGTGGCGCGGGAGTTGCGGACGGCAAAGCGTTCGCCTGCGCGTCCGTTGGCGTAGAGGTAGCCGCCTGTGGCTCCGTAGAGGCAGGTGTTACCGATGATCACGTTGCGGCTGGTGTCGAAGATCGTGCCTGTGTATGGTTTGATGACAATTTCGCCGCCGTTGATGCCTTTGCCTACGTAGTCGTTGCTTTCGCCGGTGAGGTTGAGGCTGACTCCTTCGTGGTTGAATGCGCCGAAGCTTTGTCCGGCGGCTCCCTGGAAGTTGAGGGTGAGTTGTCCTTCAAATGCGCTGTCGCCGTATTTAGCGGCAATTGCACCGGAGATGCGGGCACCGATCGATCTGTCGGTATTCACGACGTTATATGATTTAGTGGCGATGCCTTGGTTATCGATCGCACTCCGAATATCTACATCTGCTAAAATCTCATCATCTAATACGGCACCATTGGTATGGATATCGCCGTGGATGAGGAAGGATCGATCGAGCTTAGTATTTGGTAATTGAGTCAGACAATCGAGGTTAATTGCGGCGACTTTGGTTAGTTTCGCTTCGGGGCGGAGGGTGAATAGATCCGCACGTCCGATTAATTCATTGAGGGACTTGTAACCCAACCGCGCCAGGATACTGCGGACTTCTTCGGCGATGAATAGGAAGAAGTTGACGACTTGTTCGGGGATGCCTGGGAAACGGGCGCGGAGATCTTCGCGCTGGGAGGCGACACCGACAGGACATTTATTGGTATGACAGACACGCGCCATGATACAGCCTTCGGCGATCATTGCGATCGATCCAAACCCATATTCTTCTGCTCCCATCAGGGCGGCGATCATAATATCCCATCCTGATTTTAATCCACCATCGACGCGCAGGAGGACTCGATCTCGAAGTTGATTATCCATCAGGACGCGGTGAACTTCGGTCAAACCTAGTTCCCACGGGGTACCTGCGTGTTTGATGCTCGATAAGGGGGATGCACCTGTACCACCGTCGTGTCCAGAGATTTGGATGATGTCGGCGTTGGCTTTGGCGACTCCGGCGGCGATGGTGCCGATGCCGATTTCGGCGACTAGTTTGACGGAGACGGCGGCTTTGGGGTTGATTTGGTGGAGATCGTGGATTAGTTGCTCTAGATCTTCGATCGAGTAGATATCGTGGTGGGGTGGTGGTGAAATCAGCATCACGCCTGGTTTAGAGCGGCGGAGCATGGCGATGTATTGGCTGACTTTTGGCCCTGGCAATTGTCCGCCTTCACCTGGTTTGGCTCCCTGGGCGAGTTTGATCTCGATTTGTTTGCCGTTCATTAAGAATTGCGGGGTGACACCAAAGCGTCCCGATGCGATTTGGACGATCGAGCTTTTGGCAGTATCCCCGTTGCGTAAGCCCTTGAGGTGGGGTAGAATCGCCGACTTACCTTCGACGGCATCATCGATCGTTTTGTAGCGGACGGGATCTTCGCCGCCTTCGCCGCTATTGGATTTCGCGCCGATTCGGTTCATGGCGATGGCGAGGACTTCGTGGGCTTCGCGGGAGAGTGCGCCGAGGGACATCCCGCCAGTGCAGAAACGTTTAACGATATCGGTCACTGACTCGACTTCATCGAGGGAAATGGAGTTTCGATCGGATTTGAAGTCTAACAGGTCGCGCAGAGCCGTGACGGGGCGTTCCTGAAGATATTTTTTGTAAACTTCATAGTGGTCATAACCCGCTTGGTTGGGGTATGCGTCCACGGCTTTGTGGAGAGCTTTCGCCAGTTGGGGGCTATTCATGTGGTACTCACCACTGGGGCGGTAGTTGAAGAAGCCGAGGTTTTCGAGTTTCTTCAGCTCTTTGGGGAAGGCTTTGTGG
>NZ_JANOJV010000037.1:0-2057 GCF_031418915.1 Chamaesiphon sp. VAR_48_metabat_135_sub
GATGTTCCTAGGTTGGCTCGCCAGTCGCCTCCAATGGCAACCCACCAGTTATATTCATTCTGGTGGTGACTACGACTTGCGCGAAATCGATTTTGTCGCTCCCGACGGACGCAAAATTCATACCGAACTCGCGGGAATGCCTACGGCTGATTCCGGTGAGATTCCAGGCGACATCATGGGTGTCCGCCTCACATCTACCAATCCCAAAGCCAACTGTAGTACCGTTCTCTGTTCAGAAGTAGCTGGCTGTATGCAGATGGAAACCAGAGGCGGTACGCAAACAGCACGGGTGGAGGAAGTAACTTCCCTCGCCGAGCGCAATGCAGAAGATTTACTCGCTGAGTATCTCCAACGCTGGGGGCGCGATTTATTATATGAGGAAAGTATGACTGTTGTTGCTCAAATTCTGAGTAAAGTCGGATAAGTTTACTGTCTGCGGTTATTGTCACCATTACTGCTATATCCCCGACTTTTTGAAAAAGTCGGGGATATGTCCTCAGCCGGATAGAGAATTGTCGGTTGGAGAGAGCTATAGCGAAACCAAATTAATTATATTTATACAATTGCAAGCTTCAAATATTTTCTATCGATCATTTTTTTGTCCATTCGAGACAATCCAAGCTCACTTGCCAGATCATCCAAAAATTCTCTTTCTTCATCTTCGATAGTTCCGTCTGCTGTAAAAATGAGACAGGCATCCTGATAAAAAATTGCAGCTAATTGATGATTATCTTTAGCAGTATCTATAATTGATCCTATTGGTAACGGGTCGTTAAAGGTCTCAATTAGTATTTCCGCGACAACCTCTTGATTTGTAAGTTCTTCAGGGAATAGAGAATCATCATCAAACAAAGAAGAAATCATACTGTCGGTCATTTCGTCTTCTTCTTCCGTAAACTCACCATCGAGAGAGCAGCAGTGTGCCCAGAGACTAACGCAGACTTTTGCAAATTCTAATCTCTCTAGAATTAAGCTCTCAGTATCAATATCACTATCGTTATCATCCTTAGTGAAAATTGTATATGCGTCTAGGGCTAAAGTCCCTAAAGTAATAACAACATCTATCATTGCTTGCCTAGCTCTTTCTCTCGTGTTTAGTATGCTATTACCTTACTATTCCCAATTTTTAGTCAAAAATAACATTTAAACATTAAAGTTTTGTAGGGTAAGCAAATTTTTACAAAATGACCTTATGCAAACACTAATTCTAACGATCGACAACTCGATCTATTATTCCCAATTATTCGTTGGCGCAGCCTCTCCCGTGGAAAATCGATGTTAACACTCGATTGACTCTGGTGCGATCTGCGGTGATATTAATATCGATCGCCTTAGTTACGATAGATTTTATACAAGAGAGGCTGCGCCAACAAATGTTAGATATAATAGAGCTAGAGCCATAAGGACTAATAAATGATGTCAGTACAACTAGAAAAAAGAGTTGCTTTATTAGAAGCCGAAGTAGAACGGCTAAAACACCAAATACCTATTACTCCAGTTAAAACACCGCACCCGATGCTCAAGTTTGCAGGTATTTTCAAAGACGATTCAGATTTTGCTGCTGTAGTCGCTAACATCGCCACCGATAGAGCAGATACAACAGAGGAATAATGACTCTATTTATATACCGGAATCATTGCAGACGAACTTCGCCTAGATATTCCGTTCATCCCACATATTGGCATTGCCAATTCTCTGGATCCTTATCATTGTAAGCAATTAGTAGATCGATTAAATCATCAGCAATTTGAGATTCGGGGTAGGATCGATTAGATATTATTTCCAGTAAGAGAGATCTAATTAAAACAGTTGAATCGATTAACTTAGTGGATTAAATAACTTATCATTTTTCAACGATTGCAAAAGTAGGGGCAATTCATGAATTGCCCCTACTTTTACCCCATCAATTCACCAACACAGGTAAAGTCACATAAAACTGACTACCTTGCCCCTTCCCTAGAGAAGTTGCCCAAATCTGTCCGCCTAATTGGCGGACTAATTGCCGACAGATTGATAGCCCCAAACCTGCGCCGCCGACAGCTCGGCGCAGAAAGCCT
>NZ_JANOJV010000038.1:0-52260 GCF_031418915.1 Chamaesiphon sp. VAR_48_metabat_135_sub
ACGATCTCGCCGAGCAAATTGCAACGGTGTTAAATGTGCATCCAGCGATTACCACAACAGGTAAAATCCAGTTTAATACCGTTCTTCCCGATCCTCCCGCAGGCTATCGCTTGGCTAATCGCGAACATGTCAAAGCTTTTATCGCCGACTTAATTGCGGGTGTAAGTGTGAGTTTAGATGGTGAAGCACCGTGGTTAACGGCGAGCGATCTTCCCTTTGTTGCTGATGGAAAACGCACGATCTCAGTCACCACACAAGCAATTTCTGGCAGTCCAGAGCGACTAGTCTATCATCCTGCCAGCCTAGTCTTGCTGGTGACTGAACCCTCACAATTTAATGTCACGGGGTGGATCGAAGTAATCCTCGATCGACTCGCCACCGCCAATCTCGCCCTAGCTGCGGTAGCCTGTATTGCTATCCCCAAAACACCCGCAGGAGCTGCAATCGCTGCCATCGGCACCAGTTTGAATCTACCAATTCGCTTCGTTGAATCAGCAGAATGGCAGCAAAATTTAACAGTAATTAGCAGCGACACAAACTCAACAGCTCCCACACCCCAACACCCCAACACCCCCACACCCCCACGCCCCTACATAACTATCCTCAGCGCGACACAGCCGATCGATCCAACCTCGATCGGACAAGCCCAGGGTAAACTAACTGTAGTCGGAACTGGTCCAGGTTCCAAGCAGTGGATGTCACCTGAAGTGCGGGATACAATCTTGGCTGCAACAGATTTAGTCGGCTATCACACCTATTTAAACTTAGTTAAAGATTTGAGTGTGGGGAAAGAATGCCACGGATCGGATAATCGGGTCGAACTCGATCGATCCAGATTAGCATTAGATTTAGCCGCTGGTGGTAGAAATGTCGTTGTCGTCTCCTCCGGCGATCCAGGGATATTTGCAATGGCTGCAGCGGTATTAGAAGTACTCGACAAAGAAGCCAAACCAGAGTGGCAAACCATCGATCTGCACATCGCCCCAGGTATTTCGGCAATGCAAGCCGCCGCCGCCGCTATCGGTGCGCCCCTCGGACATGATTTCTGTGCGATTTCCCTCTCCGATATTCTCAAACCCTGGGAAGTTGTCGCCCACAGGATCGCATCTGCTGCTGAAGCCGATTTGGCGATCGCTTTCTACAACCCCATTTCTAGCCACCGGAGCTGGCAATTGACCGCAGCTAAGGAAATCCTCCTCAAGTCTCGATCGAGTACCACCCCAGTCATTCTCGCCCGCAATCTGGGCAGATCTGGACAGGAGGTACGCGTAACTACTCTAGGCGAACTCGAACCGGAGTCGGCGGATATGCGAACAGTAATTTTAATCGGTTCGAGTCAAACGCGACTGATTCCCCGCGCCGACGGGAGTAGCTGGGTTTATACTCCTCGATCGTACCAATAGTTGCGGGCGTTTTCCTCGCAAATAGTAACTATCAACTTACATGATTATCTGTGTTGCTAAACAGTCGATCGAGTGCCTGATGGATCTGTAAATTCTCAGCTCGATCGATTGTAACTTCAATTATCGCACTGCGTCGATTGACTAATGCTTTGGTATAGTCACGAATCAATTCATCAGCAGTTTGAGGATGATAATAATCTAACTCGAACATCGCCGCCGCATGGGAAAAATTTACACCATGAGGGGTACCAAAATAAGTATCGAATATTTCGGTGGATTTGGCGATCGGTAAAAAGGAAAATATTCCCCCACCATCATTATTAATAATCACGACAATAACTGGCTGGACGTTGCGCTGCAATAGTGCAAAGGAATTTAAGTCATGTAAACTCGATAAATCTCCGACAATCGCTGTCACTGGAGCCTGTAAACCTACTGCAAATCCAGTCGCCGCCGCAATCGCACCCTCAATCCCACTGGTGCCTCGATTCGCTCCAATTCGGAGCGGTGATGTTTGACTTTCTCCTTCAATCGCACCAATACCATACATATCTAGATCGCGAATCGGCATACTATTTGATACCCACAACCCATGTTGATGAGGGATGAGTTCGGAAATAGTTCGAGCAATGAGCGGCTCAGTTAATTTGGTGGTTTTTAAAAATTTTGCGGCTGTAACGCTGATTCTATCTGAAGCCGATCTGATTTTTTGCACCCATGTCGATACTAGAAGTTGAGGCAATTGTGCCGATAACTGCTGACAGATATAGGCGATGTCAGACTCAATTCTGAGCGAGACTAAATGATTGGGATCGTGACGTTCGCCATCATTGAGGATGACAATATAATTTTGGGGTGGATATTTATCGATCCACTTTAACCACCGTGATGACACAATTCTCGTGCCGATTTGAACGATCTTGTTAATCTGCTTTAATTCTACAGATATATCGGTTAGTAATAATAGATCGAAGTAATGAATTAAGTTCGGTAAATCTTGGCGCAGTCTCAAACCTGACTGAATATCAGCAAATACCGCCCAATTTAATCGCGCTGCTAATTCGATTACTGCCTCAATTTCTGTGGTAGATTTTAACTGTCCGACGACCAACATCCCTTTCCCATTAGATTGGATGATTTCAACGAGCGAATTAATTTCGTCAGGAGTGGGGACTGTTAGTTTACTCGCATAACGAGTATAAGGCGTTGGCGGAGCCTCTCCTCCGGAGAATCGACTGTCATTCCACCTACCCAAACGCGAAGGCATGTCTACAGGTGCATTCGTCGATCCAAATGGTTCCCGAAACATACAATTGAGATGCACCACTCCGCCAGGAGCTTGTCGGGATTTCGATACCGCTAGATCGATCGTCGTCAACACCAAATTAGCGTCAATTTCCCATGTAGGGCAAGGTAAATCGAATTGCCACTTTGGATAAGATCCATACAAATTGACCTGATCGATCGTCTGATTTGCCCCCGTCTGGCGTAATTCTGGCGGTCGATCGGCTGATAAAATAATGAGCGGAATATGATCGATCGCAGCTTCAATCACAGCAGGCAAATAATTCGCCGCCGCCGAGCCAGATGTACAAATTAACACCGCTGGATTTCCCGTAGCGCGTGCATATCCCAGTGCATGAAAAGCCGCAGCACGTTCATCTAAACAGACGATCTTTTGTGCTTGTGGATGTTGAGCTACTGTAGCAGTTAATGGTGTCGATCGAGAACCAGGTGAAATGACAAAATAGTCGATACCATTTCGTACCAATTCCTCAATGATTAAATATCCCCAAAGTCGATTCATTGTTTGTCTTGATGAGATAGTCGATCGACTGTCTGCAAACGTTGAGTTAGTGTCATAGCTTTAAATTGAAATGATTTTTACTGAACTCATTAAAATGTAGGGGCAATTCATGAATTGCCCCTACATTTTAAATGATATTTGCTACTGTATGCTATGCACCAACGGCTTCTTTCGCTGCATACATTACTTCTAAAGTAATTATATCCTGACCACGATCGCGTGCGAATTTCTCGGTATTTCGTTTGACTTTACCACGTACAAATCCAGGCACCTTATTAAGTTCGGCTTGGGCTTCTTTATTCCAACCTAAGTCAGAATCAGCAGAAATACCTTTAGTAATTACTTCCTTAGTATCGTGTCCGCCGAAGATTTCTAATAGGTGATCTTCCATGCCCAATGTGAAGGAATTGTAGATTAAATCTACAACTTGATTCGTACCTTCATAACCCAAAAATGGTTTATAACCAATGGGGAAGTTCTGAACGTGAATTGGTGCGGAAATTACGCCCGTAGGAATATTCAATCGTTTACCGACATGGCGTTCCATTTGCGTTCCAAAAATTGCCGAAGGCTCACTTTGAGCGATTCGATCGCCAATTAAGCCATGATCGTCTGAAATAATTACTTCATCACAGTAGCCCTCAACTTCCTTACGGAACCACTCTTCATCTGGCTTGCAGAAAGTACCCGCCCAAACCACATGAATCCCCATTTCCCGCGTGAGAATTTTGGTAATCGCCGCTGCGTGGGTGGCATCACCATATACTACCGCTTTCTTGCCAGTTAAATTCTGACAATCGATCGAACGTGAGAACCATGCAGCCTGGGATACATGGATAGTTTGCTCGTTGATAAAGTCTTCATAATTTACATCCGCACCACCCGCATTCAGGATCGTTTGAATCTTGCGAATGCACCGCGCTGTTTCGACAACGCCCATCGGGGTAATATCGACGCAGGGCATCCCGAATTCCGCTGCGAGGTAATCTGTGGTCATCGGCCCTAATTCGCGGTAGGGAGCCAGGTTAAACCAGGCTTGGGGGAGACTTTTGAGTTCGGATACTGTCGCACCTTCAGGAATAATCGCATTTACCGTAATTCCCAACTCACCCATCAACTTCTTGAGTTCGGTACAGTCATGATTATTGTGGAAAGCCAGGGTAGAAATTCCGATGATATTTACCGAAGGTTTCTCTGTCTTCTGAGTGACTAAATCACCCTTCTTCCGACCCTTCTCGATATAAAATTGAACGATCTGTTGTAGAGTACGATCGGCAGCCTGCATCTCATTGAAGCGATAATGATTGACATCTGCCAGCAATACATCCGCCTTAGCTTCTAGCGCAGCACGTTGGACAAAGTTCGCCAAATCCTCTTGCAAAATACTCGACGTACAAGTCGGCGTAAGCACGATCAGATCTGGATGCTCCTCCGCATCCTTGCGCGTAATATTATCAACCACCTTCTCCTGAGAACCGCGAGAGAGCACATGTCGATCGACTACACTAGTCGTTACTGGTGTAAAATCCCGCTCCCGCGATAGCATCGATCGCATCACATTAAAATAATCATCGCCGATCGGGGCGTGCATGATCGCATGAACATTTTTAAAAGAAGTCGCGACGCGCAAAGTCCCAATGTGAGCGGGAGCAGCGTACATCCAATAAGCTAATTTCATATTTATTTGCCTTAATCTTTGTCTGTCGGTCGATTCTGTTTAGATTGTCGCAAACAAATCGGACTTAAAACACGACCTTTGTAAAAATTTAACTTAATATCTAGAAACAATACCAAAACAGTCACAAACCAATCAGCAAAACTATTATAACGTCTCGAACCTTCTCAAAATAATTTAATTATTCGCAATAATTATTGATAATTTACTAAGTCAGTAGTCTGGAAGTCGATCTCAAGAGGTGGGTTTACAGCACTTTGCTAAATTGTGAAGTACAGTCTTTACCCCGCCCCCCGCTCCCCGCTCCCCCCTTTCCCAACTTAACGTACTGCATATTACTGGAAAGTGCCATAATCCATTATGGCAACCAAGGATATTGACGGAAATTGGGCTGTCGCTTTTCTAGGAATGCTTGCTTACCCTCAGCACCTTCCTCAGTCATGTAGTAGAGTAAAGTCGCATTACCAGCCAATTCCTGCAAGCCAGCTTGTCCATCACAATCAGCATTGAGCGCGGCTTTGAGACAGCGAATGGCGATCGGACTTTTGGCTAAAATCTCTTGTGCCCATTCTATCCCTTCCGCCTCCAATCTGTCGATCGGTACCACACAATTTACCAAACCCATATCTAAAGCTGCTTGAGCGTCGTATTGACGGCAGAGATACCAGATTTCTCGCGCTTTCTTTTGTCCGACAATTCGTGCTAAATAACTCGCCCCAAAACCACCATCGAAACTACCGACTTTCGGCCCAGTCTGTCCGAAGATCGCATTATCAGCCGCAATAGTCAGATCGCAAATTAAGTGTAAAACATGACCACCCCCGATCGCATAGCCACCCACGAGGGCTATTACCGCCTTGGGCATCGATCGAATCAATCTTTGGAGATCTAATACATTCAAGCGCGGAATCCCGTCTGCGCCTTTATAACCCCCATGTCCGCGCACGGATTGATCGCCACCAGAACAGAAAGCATATTTACCATCTGTATGGGGGCCTGCACCCGTCAGCAACACCACGCCAATACTGGTATCTTCCCGCGCATCGCAAAAAGCATCGTACATCTCAAATACTGTCTGCGGACGGAAAGCATTTCGCTTTTCGGGACGATTGATGGTCACTTTGGCGATGCCATCGGCTTTATGATAGAGAATATCAGTATAGGTTTTAACCGATCGCCAGGTGATGTCCATGCTGGGTATTGCAATGATGAGGCTTCTTAACAACGTTTAGTTTACCGCTGTTAGCGATCGAATGCCTAGTCTAATATGGCGAACCATCTTTGTGGGTAAACTGCCATTTGCCATCGACAAAGAGTGCTTGAAGATCGTCGTCGGGATATGTACCCGCATCGTCGATACTACGATCTCCAACTTCCAGATAAACTACTTCTTCACTGGTACGATTAACTAACTGATGTCCATTGCCATTTCCAGCTTTAAATCCCGCACACATCCCTGGTGCTAGTTGGGTTGTGCCAGCATCGGTAATTAACACCGGATGACCTTGTAGAATATAGATAAATTCATCTTGCTGGATATGAGCGTGTCGCAATGCTGACTCAGCACCAGGTGCAAGCCTTGTCAGATTCACCCCAAAATTTGCCAAGCCAAACAAATCGCCCAGAGCGCGTTTTTCTCTACCTACCATGCGCGATGCGAATGGCTCTGGATAGTTTGATGGTTTTACTCGTGGTGCAACTTCGCTGGCTACCACAGCTACGGGCAGATCTCGATCGATCATAAGTATTATTGGTCTGTAGATTTGGGATAATCTGTTGGGATGCTCCTTCTAGATATTCTAAATCTACAAGGGGCGACATGCTATGGCAAACTCTCCAATCTCCAATCGCCCCCATGACTATTTGGCAAGCAGATATTTCTAGTCGTCCGCAACAAAATGAACAGGGCGAAACGCTCTGGGAACTGGTTATTTGTGATGCAAATGGGGGTTGGTATCACATGGCTATTTGTTCGCAAAAACAGGTTAATTCCGACTGGATTGCTACAGAGATCGAATTAGTTGCTACAGATAAACCACCCGAATTAATTGAAGTTTTTCGCCCGCAAAGTTTGGGCTTAATTCAGACTGCTGGCGGAAAATTAGGGATTGAAGTTGTGGCGACGCGGCGGACGATCGCGTTGAAAAAATTATTGCAGCAACAGGCGCAGAGCTATGGTAATCCTAATTATCAACCACTATCGATCGAGTCGCCACCACCATTACCTATCCCTGACTATTTAGTTGGCGATAAATGGCAATTTGTGACATTAACAGCCCGACAATTAGTAGCAGATTTTGCCGATCGACCGATCCCGATCGTCTCGATGCCAGACTATTTATTACCACCGCATTGGGGTCTAGGCGCGAATGTAGCTATTCCTGGCGTAATTATCTATGGGGGCAGACAATCGATGCGGTTAGCGCGGTGGATTGCCGAAACGGAGCCTGTCAGTCTCAATTATTTGGGTGACGATCCTGGTGGTTTAGTTTTGGATGCAGGTTTAGCAGATCGATGGGTGATGCTAACATTTAACGACTCAGAAGTCAGTCAAGCGGCGAGACTTTATGAAGCACGCAAACGGCTCGTACATGGTTTGCATTTTCTGTTAATAACTCCCGACGATTCTGGAATTACTAATAGTGGTATTTGGTTATTGCAAAGCAGTTAAAAGTTGAAAGTTGAAACTTCCACCTATCCACTATTCCCTACCCTCTACCCTCTAGATTAACGTTTGTGAAACTCGATCGCACTTTCTTTAATAGTAATATCGTAGCCATCATAAACATCATGACCTAATAATCCATAGGGAAGATCTTTTTGACCGATCGCGACGCGGACATTTTTAGTTTCACCATCGCCAAATTTAATTTTGTCAATTCTGCTCACTTGAAAAGTCGCCGTCCCATTAGCTGTTTTGGCTTGAGAAGTACCGCGTGTTTCCAGTTTGAGTCTATCGGCTGTAGATTGAGTGATTAAAGTGTGACTAGCTCCAGTGTCTAGTAGCATTGCCGCTTTGTAATTATCATTAAAAGTAACTTCAATTACTGGTACTCCACCTAGCTTTTGGGTAATGGGAATGATAAAAGTGTCCGAAGGAGGTGTACTAGCTATTTGACTGGAAACAACCGGATTTTTGGATGGTTTACTTACAAAGCTAGCAGATTTTTCTCTGGCAACTTCTAGTTCTCTCTCGTATTTAGGTAGTACTTTAGCCGCTAAAATAAATTGGGAACTAGTTGGGACGATCGACTTGAGCATCTCAACTGAGTCTTGCAAGTTGTGCGCGACTAGCAACCAATCATCTTTAGATAAAGCAGATTGACCGATCGCATTGGCTGCATCAGCTTTTGTCAGAGCTTGTTGATATACTTCCCCATCATTTTGTTGAACTGGTGGTGGGGTAGGTTGTTGGGGTGATAAGGTAGATAATGGCTGGGGTATCGGGGATTGAGTAACAATATTTGATGGAGAGCTGCAAGCTGCTACTGATAGTCCTACTAACATTAATAACCAGCCATAGCTCCTAAATTTCGATCGAGATCTATCCATGTTTGTGAAGATAATTTAAAGCAGCAGCAGTGGCTCTATCTGTTAAATAACTAATGCGCTAGATTTTATCAGATCGCCCCAGAACCCAACCTTAACATACAGAAATCAGCGCGTCACTAGCCATTTAGGTGTTTTTAGCGGAGTTAATGCTGGAATCGGTTGAAGGTTGTTGTCGAGATCGGGGAGATTAATCGATGCACCAGTGGAAAGGCTGCTGGAATGAGAATTGACTTTAAATTGATATTTCGGCGTAAATGATGATTTCTCATTACTATCATTGACTCGATCGTAATTTGGATCGATCGAACTTTTTGCGGGATTCACTGTTGGGGGATTTTGTGTTGGTAATTTACTAATATTGCCTAGCGATTTGCCTAATGGTTCGATCGATTGAGCTAGCTTCGCTTGCTGTTCCAACTGTTCGGCGGAAGAAACTAATTTTCCCAAGCCATTAACTAGATTGCGCACATTAGCTCTAAATTCAGCATTTCCGGTCAGTTCATCTAGATCGGCTGTAATTTTTTCGGTATTCTTAAATGTCGATCGAGCAGAATCTAATGTTTGCTGTAACATCAATAAAGTCTTCGGATCGTTTAAGTTGGTTGTGATATTTTTAAGATTAGCCGAAGTTTGATTGGCATTACTTAATGTCCCCTCTAAATCTTTGACTAATTTGTCGGAATTTAATTTCGATACAGTAGAATTGAGTTTAGAGATCGAAGGATTTAGTCCGTTAACAGTTTTTCGCAGATCGACACTAAGTTTCTCGAAGTTATTTAAAGAAGACGAAAAAGTTTTACGATTCTCTGTAACCAATCCATTGACTGATGTTGCTAACTTCTTGTATTCAGCCGCCGTCGAATTTAATTCTGCGGCAGTAGTACTAAATTTGTCAGCAGTTTTACCAATTTTAGTACTAGTTCGATCGAGTGATACTGTTAGAACATTTGCTTTAGCTGACAAATTATTTAAACCAGATTCTACCGTTTTAGGTAACTTAGAAAAATCACCACTGAGCCGATCGAGACTTTTGCTCAGTTTAGAAATATCTTCGGCGGCTGTTCCAGCCTTAATCAGCGTACTATTAATATTTTTTAGCACTTCAGGGTTATTATATAACTCCACCAATTTCGTCGCTCGCCGCAACAACTCATTAAAACTTGCACCAATTTGTCCGTCCACCCTGGCGTTATTGCAAAGAATCACTGTTTTATCGCACTTACTATCCAATGCTTTAGCTAGTGAATTAGTATTAATCGCCACTGTGCTACGTGGAGTAATTTCGACGATCGGTTCGCCAATTAGTCCAGTTTGACTGACTTCTACCGCCACATCTTTCGGGATTGTCAAATTGGGATCGTCCATTTGCATCACCACTTCTACCCCATTCACACCAGCTTCGATTTTGGCAATTTTCCCAACCCGAATTCCGCGAAACCTCACAACGCCCCCAGGCTGAATTCCTGGTGCTTGGGCAAATCGAGCGATAATATTGTAAGACTCAGTACCTGGAGCTAATCCCCTCAGCCACAAGAAGATCGCCCCAAACACTCCTAATCCCGCGATGAGCATCAATCCAACCGAACCTTCCCTGACTGCGCGTGATTGCATTCTGACTTAATACTCCTAAACTGAAAATTATTGGGATGAGATTTTGACTGAGTGTTTGATGGGCGAGAGACAGGTGTAGATTGTAAATGTTCGATGGATCGATGGCTATCGATCTTATGGTAATGTTCAGATCGAAACATATCGATCTCTATGTTACCGCGTGGCTATCGTAATTATTCCCGATATCCAGTAACTTACGATCGTTTCTAGTAGATTCAATCTATATTTTGGCAAAGTGCAAGCCATTCTCTATCTAGCAAAATGGCTCTCGATCGGGTGTATCATCGGTATCCTCACCGGAACGTCATCAGCAGCTCTCCTAGCTAGCTTAGACTGGGCAACAGACTGGCGAGAATCTCATCAGTGGATGCTGCTGATGTTACCCTTTGCGGGGCTACTGAGTGGGCTGATTTATCATTACTGGGGTAAGAATGTCGAAGCCGGAAATAATCTCCTGCTCGAAGAAATTCACGATCCACGAACCGTAATTCCCTTGAGGATGGCACCTCTGGTATTATTGGGGACGACGATTTCCCATTTGTTTGGTGCGTCTGTAGGGCGAGAAGGTACGGCGGTACAAATGGGTGCGTCTTTAGCCGATGCTCTTTCAGAGCGGCTACGCCAACGATTGACGCATATGTTTAGGCTACATGGCAAAGATCGGCGGATCGTGCTGATGGCAGGGATTAGCGGTGGATTTGCTTCAGTATTTGGTACGCCTTTAGCTGGAATGTTATTCGGGCTGGAAGTGTTGGCGTTTGGGAAGGTTCACTACGATGGATTATTTCCCTGTGCGATCGCGGCAATTGTAGGCGATCGAATCACGCTAGCATGGGGGTTGCACCATCAAGTATATCAAATCCAGATCGTCCCAGCATTGACGATCTGGGGACTGCTGACAGCAATCGTCGCGGGAGCAATTTTCGGGCTGACAGCGCGGTTGTTTGCCACCCTAACACACCAAATTAGTGCTTACTTTAAAGCAAAAATTAGTTATCCACCCTTACGTCCTTTTATCGGTGGTATTTTAGTCTCGATCGCGATTCAAGTAATCGGTACGACTAAGTATATCGGAGTAGGTATTCCCTCGATCGTTAGTGCCTTTCATACTCAACTTCCCCCCTGGGATTTTGCCGCCAAAATTGGATTTACCGCACTAAGTTTAGGCTCTGGATTCAAAGGTGGTGAAGTCACGCCACTGTTCTATATTGGCGCAACCTTGGGTAATGCAATTGCACCACTAACGATATTACCAGCCCCATTATTAGCCGGAATGGGATTTGTCGCAGTATTCGCTGGAGCTGCGAATACACCCCTCACTTCGACATTAATGGCGATCGAATTATTCGGCTCTCCCACTGGTAGCTATGCGGGGATTGCTTGCATTGTTAGTTATCTCTGTTCTGGACATGCCGGAATTTATCGCTCTCAGCGAGTGGGTTTGAGTAAGTATACCGCGCTCAAACATCATGAGGGAAAAAGTATTAGTGCAATCGACATCGATTCGAGTGCAAATCCAAATAGCAAATGCCCTGGAGATATTTCTTAATCTACAATTGATGAAAGTAAAGTGATAAGTTTGAAATAATTTTATGAACTCTAATTTACCGATAATTATCGTCTTTAGCGCAGCAGGTTTTGGGTTTATTTATATGCTTATTGGTGCTGTCAAATTTGCAAAGCGAGGATCTCACCGTGGAATTTACCACTTTGACAATAATGGTGGGGCAGATTCGATCGGCTATTATGGTAGCTTTGACAGTGACTTTGGAGATTGCGGCGATAGTGGGGGTGGAGATGGTGGTTGTGATGGTTGATATTGATAGCCTCGATCGATCGAAAAGTCAAGCTATACTTTGCACGGGCAAAGCTTGCGCTTTTACCAAAAACACGAACGAGCGATAATCTCCCTAATGTCTAAAACCCAAAACCTAAAACCTAAAACCCAACCTCAAATTATGACCGTGTAAAGTATAGAATACAGGGGACTAGATTTTTTCCCTAAAAATGCCAACACCCACACTCCCATTAACCCGCACCCATCGCCCCTTGCTACTCGCACCAGCGGGAAATTGGGAATGCGCCAAAGCCGCGATCGAGAATGGCGCAGATGCCATCTATTTTGGGCTGGAGCGGTTTAATGCCAGAATGCGGGCGGAGAACTTTACAGAGGCAGATTTGCCAGAGCTGATGGCATGGTTGCATCAGCGGGGTGTGAAAGGATACGTGACGTTCAATACTTTGGTATTTCCGCAGGAATTGCCTGTGGCGGAGCAATATCTGCGCAGCATTATTTTAGCTGGTGTGGATGCGGCGATCGTTCAGGATGTGGGGCTGTGTAAATTAATTCGACATTTATCGCCAGATTTCCCAATTCATGCCTCGACACAAATGACGGTGACGAGTGCGGCAGGGGTAGAATTTGCCCATGAATTGGGGTGCAATTTAGTTGTGTTGGCGCGGGAATGTTCGATGAAGGAAATCGACAAGATTCAGGCACAATTAGGAGATCGCCAGATATCTATTCCGTTGGAAGTATTCGTGCATGGCGCGTTGTGTGTTGCCTATTCGGGGCAATGTTTAACGAGTGAATCTTTGGGTGGTCGATCGGCAAATCGCGGCGAATGTGCCCAAGCTTGTCGGATGCCTTACGATCTGATTGTTGATGATGAAGTGTATCATTTGGGCGATCGCAAATACTTACTCAGTCCTCAAGATTTGGCGGGATTGAATGTATTGCCAGAACTAGTGAAAACTGGGGTGAGTTGTCTCAAGATTGAAGGGCGACTCAAGACACCGGAATATGTGGCAAGTGTGACGAAAGTATATCGATCGGCTTTGGATCGAATTGCGAAAGATTTAGGCATTTCAGTCGAGCCAGAAAAAGACTTATATGACTTGGAAATGGCATTTTCGCGGGGGCTGTATACGGGCTGGTTTGAAGGGATTAATAATCAAGCTCTAGTACATGGCAGATTTGGCAAAAAGCGGGGCGTATATTTAGGCGAAGTTACACGAGTTTATCCCGATCGAGAAGCAATTACAATTAGTCCAATCTCCCCAATCAAAGCAGGTGACGGCATCGTATTCGATTGCGGACATCCTGACGAGCGGGAAGAAGGTGGACGAGTTTATGAAGTATTTAAAAGTGGCGATCTACAGTCAGAAGTAATGCTGACTTTTGGTCGAGGCATGGTAAACTTTCGACAGGTATATATCGGCGATAAAATTTGGAAAACCAGCGATCCAGAATTGGATAAACAAGTTCGTCAAACTTATGCCGGAGACGTGCCCAAATTCCAACGATCGCTCGATCTAGAAATACATGGAGAAGTTAACCAACCATTAATCGCGATCGCCCGCGATGAAATGGGACATGTGGTGCAGGTAGAATCAGAAATATTATTAGTCCCCGCCCAAAATCAACCGCTAACTACCGACAAGCTAATCGCTCAATTAGGACGATTAGGAAATACCCCATTTTGCCTGGAAAATCTCACCAGTAATTTAGTCGGCGATCTGATGTTACCCGTCAGCGCACTCAACCAGATCCGCCGCGAATTAGTAACTAAATTAACCAATGCCCGCAGTCAACCAAAATCTTGGCAACTATCGCCAACTAATAAACTAACAGATCTCCTCCCCGCCGTCAGTCAGGCATATACCAATCCACCCCAACTAATTATTTTAGTCCGTAAACTAGACCAAATACCCGCCGCGATCGAGTCGGGTATTTCTGTTATCTATTGCGAACTAGAAGATCCGCGTAAATATCGCGAAGCAGTCCAATTAGTCCGCGCCGCCAAACAGTCTAAATCTAATCCACCCCAAATATTTGTCGCACCACCGCGAATTACCAAACCAGGCGAAAATTGGATCTTAGAACAAGTTCGATCGAGTGATGCCGACGGTTATTTAATCCGCAATTACGACCACCTAGAGGTTTTTAAAAATGAACGCTGTGTGGCTGATTTTGCCCTCAACATCGCCAATCCCCTCACTGCCGACTATTTCTACCAAAACTATACTTTAGACCGCCTCACCGCCTCTTACGACCTGAACATCGACCAATTAACCGCCCTGATCCGCAGTTGTCCCCGCGATTGGTTTGAGGTGACAATTCACCAACACATGCCGATGTTCCATATGGAACACTGCGTCTTTTGTAGCTTCTTATCCGAAGGCACCGATTATACCAATTGCGGTCGTCCCTGCGACGAGCATCAAGTCAAATTAAGAGATCGAGTCGGCACAGAACACATCTTACAAGCCGATGCTGGCTGTCGAAATACCGTATTCAATGGTGTCGCTCAAACTGGGGCTGAATATATCCACCGTTTAGTCGAATTAGGTGTCTACAATTTCCGCATTGAATTCGTAAATGAATCACCCGAAACAGTCAGTCAGACGATCGGTTATTATCAACAATTATTAGGCGGTCAAATTAGCGGTAGTGAACTGTGGAAAAGCCTCAAACTAAGCAGTCAAATCGGTGTGACTCGTGGTTCCTTAGGCGTGTAGAATGTCACCTTGACTAGTTCTGAGGTCATCGATCCTGGCATTAACGAAATAAGTATTGATAAAAAAACGCAGATTGAGACAATATGTGCGATCGCAATTTCCGATCGCAATCAAGCAATTTTAATTGAGACGCAGCCTGAAGATAATTTAAAAAATCTTACTTTCACTAGGAAATTATCAGTGAAAAGTATTCAATTGATATCGATCTGTGCTAGCAAAGATATATTAGTGCAAAATGGGTACAGGCACAGACAGGATACCCTATGTCACATTGAGGTTGAGTGATGCACACCCCAACACCCCCATACCCAGTCCCCATAGTAAATAATAGTGAAGCTATTGCCGCGAAAACCCGATCCAGCAACTATTTAACCTATTTTTTCTGTAATATAGAAATCGATAAACCCCAGATCCCATTGTCTCGACTTCAGCTAGTGTAGTTGACAGTGACGATCGCCGACCCACCCTGCCGCAGCCCTAGGGGAGAAGGATAGACAATAATGAGCAATCAAGGATCGATTTTAAGCGAGTTACTGCGGCAAGTGCCCCAACTGAGATCGCACTTGTACTTTAAATCTTCCCTCACTGCCTTATCTCATGCAATGGAAGATCGGGTATTAGCAGGTACAGATCGCCCGTTACTGATTGCCAGTTTTCAGCAAGAAAAGTTTTATCGTCAAGAAGCTCATCGCTATCGTCGGTTGGGAGAAATTAGCGACCAAGTTTATGTCCTGGCTGCGCCAGATACAGAATTTAGCGATCTCGTTCAAGAGTACGAACTGGTGCCATTTGGTAACACTGATGCCCTGACGAATGAATGGCATTTGATCGCTATTGGTACACAGTCAGCAGCCTGTCTGATTTGTCGGGAAAAAATTGTCCCACCTTCTGAAGTCCCAGTTTTGCCCGAGATCGATCCATCCCGACGGTTTGAGGGGATCTGGACATTCGATCGACAGGTAACTATTACCGCCGCCCACATTCTACTCGATCGGATTCAATGTTATCGACCGGAACTAGCGGCTAAAATCCTCCAGGCGAAGCAAGAATACCTGGTCGCCGTCCCAACTATCCCTCACGACCATTCCGCCAGTGCTGATGCCTTCGTACAGCGGCTGGTGACATATTTACAAGCACGGCAATATAAACTACTCAAGGCTTACCGCTCGATCGAAGAAAAAGAAGAACGGGAACGGTTAGTCAATTCGATCACTGGCGCGATTCGACGATCGCTTAATTCGGCGGATATCCTCCATGTTGCCGGACAAGAGCTAGGTAAAGCAACTGGAGTTAGTCGGTGTTTAATTCATCAGTACCGCAAAGACGAACGTACTGTCACCATCGCCCATGAATATTTAGCTGATTCAGGCATGAACTCCTTACTCGGACAAGCTTGGAATCTAGCCGACAACCCAATCTTTAAAGCGGTGGTCAACACCCATGAATCCACATCTCTAGCCGAAGTTAATATTACTAAAACATGGCAGCGCACCCTGACCAAGCTGGGAATTACTGACTGGCTAATCGTCCCAGTCCTCCACCAAGATCGCATCTTGGGGACGATCGAACTGCATCAGCATCAACCATCACCCTTACCGTGGTCTCACGATACGATTACCCTGGTTGAAGCGATCGCCACCCAAATCGGTAGCACCCTAATTCAGGCAGAATCTTACACTAATCTAGAATATCTCAACGAGCAACTCGAAGCACTCGATCGCACCCGTGCCAATTTAGTCGCCATTACCGGACACGAACTCAGAACACCCCTATCTACGATCCAAGTCTGTCTGGAAAGTCTCGCCACCGAGCCAGATATGTCCCTCGAACTGCGCCAGGTAATGCTCAATACCGCCCTCGGCGATGCCGAACGGATGCGGAAACTCGTGCAAGACTTTCTCACCCTCTCCCAGCTCGAAAGCGGGCGGATTCAATGGCATCCCGAACCACTTTCCCTCGAAGAATGTATCGATCTCGCGCTCAGTGGTTTAAATACCCGTCGCTACGATCGAGATTTACCAAAAATCACTGTTAATATCCCCTCCAATCTCCCCTTTGTCCGCGCCGATGGGGAATGGTTGGTGGAAGTCCTCACTAAGCTGCTGGATAATGCCTGTAAATTTACCACAGGGAAAGATCGGATCGGCATCGAAGCATCCAAGATCGAATCGATGCTCGAAGTTATCGTCACCGATACCGGACGCGGCATTGCTCCCGAATTGCTCCAAATGGTATTTGAACGTTTCTATCAAGCTGAAGGTTCGCTCCGGCGGACTACGGGGGGAACTGGCTTAGGATTAGCGATTTGTCGGCAAATTGTGAATGGTTGGGGTGGGGAAATTTGGGCAGAATCTGCGGGTAAAGATTGCGGGAGTCGGTTTCATTTTACAGTGCCCTCGATTTGAGGAGTGGGGAGTTGGGGAGTGACGGAGTAAGAAACACCCCAATGTCCTCCCCTATATCCCCACTCCCCCACCCTTCAAAATCTGATAAATAAGTATCATGGAATAGAAATAAATGATAGATCTCTAAATGCTGAACTTCTAGCGTACACTACAGAATTAGTAACGATAATTTTGCGTTAGTAATACAGCATAATTATCTGGATACATTTGCAACCCCGATTTCAGAAATTATGACGACTACTGCCCCACCACTGATATCGCGCTATCTCTGGGCTGCCGAGCGGCAAGCAAATTGGACTCCCTCTGGCAAGTTGGTTGAAGACAGATACCAGGCGATCTCGCCCCAATTGTGGCTGGATACTAAGCCCCAAGAACCTCCACAGGTAATATTTCCGCTGCCCTTGCAAGCTTTAGCTTACGCTCATCTCGATCGATACAAACTCCATCTCCCCCAACTATACGGCTTTTGCTCGATCGATCGATCGGGTGAAACGATCGAAATTCCCCTGCTAGACAATGTGCCGATCGATAGTGAAGGTAAATTACTGCCCAGTTTAATCGACGCATGGAGTACAGCAACACCGCTAAATCAAGCATATTGGCTGTGGCAAGCGATCGATCTTTGGGCACCTCTAGCAGGAACAGGCGTGTTATCCAGCTTGATGGTAATGGACAATCTGCGGGTTGATGGCTGGTGTTTGCGGCTGTGCGAGTTAATTCCCGATCTCACGAGCGGCAATAAAGTCACACTTGCCAAAATTGCCTCATTCTGGCTCGAAATGCTCCCTGGAGCCGCACCAGAGATCGCCGATCGGTTAGACAACATATTTCTGAAAATGCAGGCGGAGAAAGCCTCCTTGCGGGATGTTTCCAGAGCACTAAACAACATCGTCCTCGAACAAGCCGCCCAACTACCCTTGAGATGGCAAATTGCCGGCGGTACGGATGCTGGAGTTGCTCACAAACATAATGAGGATTCTTATTATCCAACGCCATTAGAACTGGCGCACGACACCACCGGCGGGAAAATTGCGATTATTTGTGATGGCATCGCAGGACATGATGGGGGTGAAGTTGCCAGCCAGCTAGCTGTCAAACTACTTAAAATCCAAACCCAAACACTATTTGAAGATTTGATTAGTAGTCAGGAACTCGTAGCTCCCGCTCAGATCTGTAAAGCGATTGCGGCGATCGTCCGAGTGGTCAATAATACAATTACCGTCCAAAATCAAAGCCAAGGTCGATCGAATACTCAACGAATGGGAACGACAATGGTGATGGCAATCCAAGTCAATCAGCAGATTGAGACTCGGACTGGTGTTGGTAATTCCCATGAAATTTATATCGCTCATGTTGGCGATAGTCGTGCTTACTGGATTACCCCTCAGCAATGTAAATTACTCACGATCGATGATGATATCGCCACTCGGGAGGTCAAACAAGGTCGAGATGTCTACTGGCATAGTGCCAGTCGTCCCGATGCAACTGCCCTGACTCAAGCCTTGGGGATGAAGTCTGGAGAGATGATGCAACCTACCATTCAGCGGTTTATGGCGATCGAAGATGGGATCTTATTACTCTGTTCCGATGGTTTGAGCGATCGTCATCTGGTTGAAAGTTCCTGGCAAGATTACGCCGAGCCGATCCTCAATAGCGATATTCCCCTCTCCGAAGCCGTTCAATCTTGGCTCGCTTTAGCTCACGATCGAAATGGTGATGATAATATCTCCCTGGTGCTGATGTCTTGCCAGGTATCTCCAACAGCCTCAAATAGCAACAGTCAACTAATCGCCACCCGCTCGTTTCAAGGCGATAGAAAGGATAAATCCGCATCAGATCCAGATCCCAAATTTAAACTCAGCAGAGTCATTAATTTATTTCTTGTCCTGACGACAACAATTGGTTTCCTAGCTGCTGCCGCAATCTTCATCGCTTTTTTCCATCCTGAGTGGGTGGAAAACTGGCGGAAACAACTATTTCCCGTTGGTGTAGTTACGCCAACAGAGCATCGATCCTCACAGATAGAATTAAAATAAGTCGTACAGATCGGGTGGGATGCCAGGGAGGTGGGGTATCAAACATTTTCACCCAGCCCCTCCCAGCTCCCCGCTTCTCCCTCAACAGTTAGCTAAAAACTAGATTCAGTTATTCGATCGAGGAATTAAGTGATAATAAGGAATCGGTCTCAATCGCTAAAAGGTAAGAATTCTTAGCTCGCCTTAGTCCGACGAACACTATCTAGTCACCTAAATAGTGTGCATACTATCCATAAGGCTGATCTATCAGTCTCTAACTGACTGACATCATTCAGCACCTACCACTCTATGTTTAATTTATTTCAAAAAAAGAGCAGCAATAAACCCCGTCAGATCGCAATTGGAGATGTTCACGGTCATTATGATGGCTTGCTTCAACTGATTGATTTTTGTAGGGTTTCCACTGAAGATGGAGTATATTTTCTTGGAGATGTAATCGATCGCGGCCCCAAAAGTGCAGAGGTAGTCAAATGGATTCGCGAACATAATTATCCCTGCTTGATGGGCAATCATGAAGTGATGTTATTAACATCCTTCAACAATGGAAATATTGATGAGATATCCTTTCGCCATTGGTTGCCATCTGGCGGTGACACAACGCTGGAGAGTTATGGTGATGCCGGAATTCCCCAAGACGATCTTGATTGGTTTGCTAGTTTGCCATCTTATTTAGACCTAGGCGATGTATTTTTAGTCCATGCTGGAGTCGATCCATTTCTCTCTCTCGATCGTCAAAGTAACGAACAATTTTGCTGGATTAGAGAAAAGTTTTTGAGCAATCAATTTCCCTATTTTGCCGATAAAGTAATTATCACTGGGCATACAATTACGTTTACACTACCAGGTGTTCGTCCTGGTGAAATTGCGCAAGGACCAGGGTGGATTAATATTGAGACAGGTGCTTATCACCGGAAAAGTGGCTGGTTGACAGCCTTAGATATTACCAATGCGATCGCTTATCAAGTTAACGTATTTTCGGGAAAACAGCGAAAACAACCACTCGATAAGATTGTGAAAGTAGTCGAGCCAAGTAGAGTTAAATTTTAATCTGGTAGGATATTAGAATTACTACCAGACTCGATTTTACTAGTTTAGTTAATCTTAGATAGCAGAGAACCGATGATGTCGATCGACATGACTTGTCCTCCCACGGCACATATTCAGATCCTCCACCTACCGCCAGGGATGACTAGGTTTGAAGATGCAATTGTCTGAGTAAATCATAGCATTCATCCCTCATAATTTGTCATTAAAACCTGATTCGATCGCCTTAAATTATACACAATCTGTAGGGGCGGGTTTATGCTGGAAATACTTGCTATTATTGATAACTTTTCAACAAACCCGCCCAACCCCGTCAGGAATAATCGATCTCCTTCATATTCACAGAAAAAACTGCCCAACTTTAGCAAAAACAATAGATCGTGCTTAGTAATTCACGGATGAATAACCATTCGGGAATCATTAATGGGGTGGGCAGGTTTGTTTAAAAGTTATTCATCAATATAAAATCTTTAGCATAAACCAGCTTCTACAAGTTATTTGCGTGCAAAAGTATCCCCAACTTCTTAAAGAAGTCGGGGATATAGCATTACTTAAAACTAAATTAACCGATGCTAGAAGGTTCTTTTTCTTTAGCTAAGAACTTCTCTAACTCAGTCAATGCCTCAGCATCTACTTTAGTTTGCATTGGGCAGAATTTAGGGCCACACATCGAACAGAACTCGGCAGTTTTGTAGATATCTGCGGGAAGAGTTTCGTCGTGATATTCCTTCGCCCGTTCGGGATCGAGGGAGAGTTCAAACTGACGATTCCAATCGAAGTTATAACGAGCCGTAGATAGCTCATCATCTCGATCGCGAGCACCTGGACGGTGACGGGCGATATCCGCAGCGTGAGCGGCAATTTTGTAGGCAATCAGACCATTGCGAACATCTTCAGCATTAGGTAAACCTAGATGTTCTTTGGGAGTCACGTAGCAAAGCATGGCGGTACCATACCAGCCAGCCATTGCCGCGCCAATCGCGGAGGTGATATGGTCGTAACCAGGCGCGATGTCAGTTACCAGTGGCCCTAAGACATAGAAAGGAGCCTCTGAGCACTCTTCCATCTGTTTTTTGACGTTGAACTCAATCTGATCCATTGGGACGTGTCCAGGGCCTTCTACCATCACTTGGATGTCATGTTCCCAAGCGCGGCGAGTGAGGTTGCCGAGGGTTTTGAGTTCGGCTAGTTGGGCTTCATCTGACGCATCGTGGGTACAACCAGGGCGGAGGGAATCGCCTAAGCTGAAGGACACATCGCATTTTTTGAAGATTTCGATGATGTCGTCGAAGTGGGTGTAGAGGGGGTTTTGCTTGTGGTAGTGGAGCATCCAACGAGCGAGGATACCACCACCACGGGAGACGATTCCGGTAATCCGATTGCGAACTAGAGGTAAATGTTCGATTAAAATGCCAGCGTGGATGGTTTGGTAGTCAACACCTTGCTGGGCATGTTTTTCGATGATGTGTAAGAAATCATCGGGGGTGAGATTTTCGACGCTACCGTGGACGCTTTCTAAGGCTTGATAAATTGGTACGGTGCCGATGGGAACGGTGGAATTTTTGATGATTTCCATCCGAATCTCATCTAAGTTACCACCACCAGTGGAGAGATCCATGACGGTATCGGCACCGTATTTGACTGCTAAAATCAGTTTATCAACTTCTTCTTGCATGTTAGAAGAGTTGGGGGACGCGCCGATGTTAGCATTTACTTTACATCGAGAAGCAATCCCGATCGCCATTGGCTCTAAGTTGGGATGATTGGTATTTGCAGGGATAATCATCCGCCCGCGAGCGACTTCCGAGCGGATTAGATCCACGGGGAGATTCTCGCGCTTGGCGACATAGTGCATTTCTTCGGTTTCTACGCCCTTACGTGCATAGTGCATCTGAGAAACATTCTCTTGTCCACTACGCTTGGCAATCCATTCACTACGCATAACTTTTGAGTTCCTATCATAAACAGCTTCCCTCCGCTGGCATTACCCAGTCTCAGGTGCCAAGGGTATGTTCTCAGCCTTACTAATTTCGGGCACCCCTAGCTATGGCTATAGATTCTAACATTTACACTTAGCTTTAGGGTGAGACGTTGCGAATTATCTCGTTGGCAGACAGATTAGGGCTAACGACTGTTCACAGATATCTAGCTAAATCTTTATACTTTGATTTTCCCTCAGAATTTTCAGGATCTCCAAACCACTCATCTATTCCAAAACCCATGCTGCGACGTAAATTCAATCTCGATGCTAGTTGAAAAGCAGCATCTCTCCCGACACTAGTTTCCATCACCGATGAAAAAACAACGTCAAGCTGATATTGAGTAATAAATTCAGCCAATCGCCACGGAAATCCAGCAATCCCAGGTTTGATCACATAAATACCCCGCCAACCTTGGGTATAAGCAGCTTGGATTCGATTGAATGTAGCGACAGATTCATCGAGCGCGATCGGGGTATCATATAGTCCAGCTAATTCTTGCATCTGTTCGATCGAATCTACAGCTAAAGGTTGTTCGAGAAACTCGATTCGTGCTTCCTGGCTACAAATTTTTAACCATTGCTCGGCTTCTGCATAAGTTAAACCCCCATTAGCATCGAGCCGGAGTTTTGCATCGACAGGTAAAGTCGTCATAAATTGTTTCCAGATTGCCATTTCCTGGTCGATCGGCAGTACTCCAATCTTCCATTTGAAGGTAGAATATCCTTGAGTATATAAAGCTGGAAATCGAGCGATGGCATCGGCACCTGAAGGCAATAGCGCACTAATATCTAGATTAGGTAAAATCGTGTTAGCTGGAGGAAGATTAACAGCCATTAAAGCACTACCAAAACCAAATTGACAGGCGGGTAGATCGTCGGGGATTCGATCGATCTCACTGGCAGTAATATTATCGCCAATTTGTTGACACCAATCGCTCGCTTGCTCGATCGATTCCGAACCAAACCACGGTATCGGTGCAATTTCTCCTGGGTGACATCTGCCCAGATCGTCTGTAAGTTGAATAATTATCCCTGCTCTAACTTCCCACACGCCATGACTGGTTTTCAGTGGTTGTCGAAATGGACGCTGATAGATGGAATAAGTAAATTTATAGCTATTCATGAGGGTTAATCGCGAACTCGATCTGCCTAGGGCACGAGTAAATGGGATAGCCATCTTAAACTATAATCGATCGTTTCAGTGGGAATAAAGGATAAAGGGGGAAAGAAACTAAACGAGCAATCCATCCTTTACCCCTTAACCCTTTCCCCTCACATCATTAGTAAATATGCATTAGCAAGATACTTGAGTTATCCTAAAAACCACCAGAGGAAGCTGGTTTTGCCTTGATATTTGTCTGTGGAGTGGGAGTTTTGACGACCGAAGATTTTCCAGATTGAGCAAAAGCTTGCTGTTCCCATTTACCCAAACTCATATCAGTTTTTGGTTTGGAACTAGCACTTTCATTTAGATCGCTACTACCATCTTTTGCAAAACCAAATATTTTTTGAATTACAGCTTCAGGATTGCGCGCATTTTCTGGTTTGAGTGTAAATAAAATATTATCTTTATTGCATCTCTTGCCATTAGATTGTAGAGCACAGATGACTGGTTTTGAGTTAACTGTTCCGCTAGCCAGCTCTAAATCCTTAAAAGTACCACCATTTGTATTTGCAGCCTGCTGAAGACGTTCTGATACTATTTGGCAGCGTTTTTCAGCATTAAACCCTTTAAAACCATCATAACTCCATGTCACCATCACTGCTTGTCGCTCGCCTTTTTGGACAACAGTTTTGGAATCTTGGCAACTAACTTTGAGACTTGATGCAGATGCCGTAATTACCTCACCGCCATTTTTTTGGGCTGATGGAACAGGTTCATCGGTGTCTTCGATCTCTGGTATTTGGGCTTGTGCTGATTGTGGAATTAGCAACATAGTTGATGGCATCAAGCAGGCGAGTAAGAGTTGGGTAACAATTATTAGTTTCATTTTAGTAGTTCTCAATTGATTATAAAGATTGGAGATATTTGGGGGATCGAACCGATTAGAATCCGCTATTTTGACCGGAACCTGTTATTTTAGTCGTTTGATTTATCTTAAATCTTGGATTATCGTTCTTCTGAGTTGTTTGAACTGTCTGAACGGTGGTATTAGTGTTGGAGGTGCTACTACTATGAGTACTAGTGCTACTCTGGGCAATATTGCTGCTGCGGACTAGTTTCTGCTTCGCACTGTCAAAGGTATAGTAACCTGATGGTGTTTTGCCATCGGGTTGGATACAGACAGTATCGGTACCGATATTAATCACTACAACACCAGCTCCACAAGGAATCTTCGCGACACCCCATTTATTGAGGACGGGAGTGAGAGTATCCGTGCTTTTGTTGGCTTCAATCCGCATTCTTTCTTTTTCTACCTCAGCCTTGGCCGCAATTTCAGCCTTGCGTACTTCAGCATCAGCCGCAGTTTGAGCCGGATTGCCGTTGATCAAATTGGTAAAAAGTTGTACGCCAGCACCAAGTAGATCGAGTTGTACTGGTGCTTGTTCCGCTGATGCTGGGTCTGCATAAATCGACAAGCTAGTTGCCAAAATTGTTGTAAGTAATAATAAACTAAATTTTATCTGCCGCATATTAATAGATCCCCCATGAATCTCTGTATATTCCTATCTACACCAGGATAATGACAGTTTCCGTATTTCTTGGCAGATGTTATTACTTTTATATGTCGGTGAATAAATACTATTACTGCCACAGGTTAATTGTGTAGAGGTAGGCAAAATCTACGACTTTACTAATACTTATGTTCTAATGCAACATGTGAGTACAGATACCGCTAACATCAACAATCACCCTAACTGTAATCTAACTTCATTTAGTACGGTATCGACATGATTTTTGACTTTGACATTCGACCAGATTTGAGCGATTTTGCCAGTCGGGTCGATGAGAAAAGTCGATCGAACAATTCCCATATATTCCTTGCCCATAAACTTTTTTAATTGCCAAACTCCATAGTCTTCGGCAATTCGATGTGCGGGATCGCTGAGTAAGATAATCTCTAAATGATGTTTGGTGATAAATTTACCATGAGAAATAATCGAGTCGGGACTAATGCCCACAACTTGAGTATTGAGTGCCTGAAATTGAGGGAGCTGGTCTGTAAATTCGATCGCTTCGGTAGTGCAGCCTGGAGTATTATCTTTAGGATAAAAATACAACACTAACCACTGACCATGAAAGTCCTGGAGACTAATGCTTTTTCCATCTTGGTCTGAAGCGGTAAATTCAACAGCAAATTCTCCAATTTTCATCTCGATCTCTTTATCGTGCGATACCGAAATATTGTAACTTACTTCCCCCTGCTAGAAACCACCACTATTTGAATTTGGCTTTGGCTTTGACTTGATATTTGTAGTACTAGACTTGACAACAGTAGATTTTCCAGACTTAGGAAAAGCGTTCTGTTCCCATTGACCTAAACTTACATCTTTTGGTTTGCTGCTGGCACTTTCGTTGAGATCGCTAGTCCCATCTTGGGCAAAACCAAATATTTTTTGAATTACACCGTTAGGATTACGCGCATTTTCGGGGTTTAGCGTAAATAAGATATTCTCTTTACTGCACTTTTTGCTGTTAGACGGTAGCGTGCAAATCACTGGTCTGGAGTTAACGGTGCCGCTACCAATCTGAATATCTTTGAAAGTACCACCATTGAGATTTGCAGCTTGTTGGAGACGTTCTGACACGATTTGGCAACGTTTTTCAGGGGTGAATTCACCAAAGCCACTATATTTCCAAGTCACCATCACTGCTTGTCGCTCACCTTTTTGAACGACAGTTTTGGAATCTTGGCAACTAACTTTGAGCGTTGATGCGGATGCAATTACCTCAGATTTTGGTGCTTCAGAGCCTTTTGCGGTTGGTTCTTCGTTGTCTTCAACCGCAGGTAGTTGGGCTTTTGCCGATGGCGGAAGTAGCAGCATAGTTGCTGGAATCATCCAGGCCAGCAAGATTTGGGTAGCCGTTATCAGTTTCATGTTAGTAGTTCTCAATTGATATGAAATATGAGATCGATCGAATTGGTTAGAATCCGCCCTCACTGTGACCGGAACCCGTTACTTTGGTCGTTTGAGTTGTCTTAACTCTCGAACCGTTGTTAGTGTGAGTTGTTTGAACTGTCTGAACGTTGGTATTGTTGCTAGTATTGCTAGCACTTTGATTGGTATTGCTGGGAGCGGGATTGCTTTGAACGGGACTACTTTGAGCTGTATTGCCACTCTTGGCACTACTACCGCTACGGACTAGTTTCTGTTTCGTACTGTCAAAAGTATAATAACCTGCTGGAGTTGCCGCCGTTGGTTGAATACAGACGGTATCAGGACCAATATTGATGACCACTACGCCAGATCCACAAGGAATCTTAGATACACCCCACTTATTGAGCATGGGAGTGAGCGAGTCCGTGTTTTTGTTGGCCTCAATCCGCATCCGTTCTTTTTCGATCTCAGCCTTAGCAGCAATTTCTGCCTTCCGGACTTCAGCATCAGCAGCAGTTTTCGCAGGGTCGCCATTAATAAAATTGGTTAAAAGTTTTACACCAGCACCAAGTATATCGACTTGTTGTGGCGCGTCCTGTGCTGATGCTCGATCTGTTTGAATTGACAAGCTAGTTGCCAAAATTGTTGTAAGTACTAATAAACTAAGTTTAACTTGGCGCATATGTCGATCCCCAGTAATCTCTGCGTATTTATATCTACACAAACACGATCGCAGTTTCCGCATTTCTTGGCAGATATTATAGCTCTATTATGACTTATCACTAATGCCAACTGCTATATAAAAATTCCTCAAGGGAGAAACTGGTCTGAAACCGCAAATAGGTAAGGAACAAAGGTTGTAAGCTCTGGCTGATTTATTTCGATTGTGTTACTTTAAAGGGAAGATCTGATTGTTACATTTATTTACTATTTGTGACACTACTCAATTTATGTGCGTACAAGCTTATTTCTCTGCCGATTCGGTGATGGTGGGTGATATGCCTAGTTCGATTTCGAGCGATCGCACCCGTCCCTCTCGACTGACTTCTAATTTGAGGGATCGACCGATTTTACTGGCTTCTACGTGTTGCTGGACATCATTGGGACTATCGATCGAACGGTTGGCGATCTTAATAATTACATCACCAGGACGGATGCCCCCAGTCTCAGCAGGAGAATGGGGGATTACCTTCATCACGAGCGCACCCCGTTGGGCGGTAACTTTCGATCTGAGGCTGGGTTCTTTGGCAATTCCGGCTTTGAGTTCAGCGGTCAAGGGAATCATTTGCACGCCCAGATAGGGATGAAGAACTTTCCCCGTCGCAAATAATTGATTGGTAATTCGTGTGGCTGTCAGGATGGGGATGGCAAAACCCAAACCTTGAGCATTGGCGCGAATGGCGGTATTAATGCCGATGACCTCCCCACTGGCATTGAGTAAGGGACCACCCGAATTACCAGGATTAATTGCGGCATCAGTTTGGATGAAATTCACCCGCTTATCAGGAATACCGACTTGTGTACTAGTCCGTCCGGTCGCACTGATGATGCCAACAGTGACCGTATTATCCAATCCGAGGGGATTGCCGATCGCGATCGTCCATTCTCCTTGTACTAGTCGATCGGAATCACCGAGTTTTACTGTTGGCAAGTTCTGAGCATTGACTTGTAATACAGCGATATCAGTCACTCGATCGATCCCAACTACTTTACCTTCTAATACTTGCCCACTTTTGAGTGTCACCTTTACTCGATCGGTACCATCGACAACATGAGAGTTAGTGACTATTTTACCGTCAGCACTAAGGATAAAACCCGATCCAGTCCCTTTTTCAACCCGATCTTCGTTGGCTAAATTGCCTAAAAACTTTTCCACTAATGGGTTTTGACTGACAGGGCGATCTGCCTCTACTTTTACAACTGCCGTGCCAACTTTTGCCACGACGGTGGTAATAAAGTTGCTATTGTCTCTGTCTGTCGCTGAGGGGATAATTGGCTGGGACGGGATGGGTGGATGACCGATCGTACTCGTTTGTAAGGCTAGTTGCGATTGCTCTCGCTCACGCAAGTGCGTACCGATCCGCGTCCCAATTTCAGCACCTAATACGACCAAAATCATCCCTATGGCTAGTTTTTCGTGGCGGATACCCATAGAGGTCGTTAATAGATATAGCTAGACCCTTAAATTCTCGCTTAATTTTTGGATTCGATCGTTGAAATCTTCAAGTTCTACGACTTTTGGCTGAGGATTAGGCTTTAGGTTTTAGGGATTAGGCTTTAGGATAATTCACCTCTGATTGTGGCAATTGAGATTGCTAAGACTAGACAGCCGATAAAGGTTGCGCTTAATAGAATCAGTGCGAAAATTTCACCGCCAGAGAGTGGTCGATCTGTTGGATCGAGATATGCTGAAGATCGATAGTTATCCGGTCGTGGTGTGAGGGGGTGAAAGTGAGGGGGTGTTTGGGCTACAAACACCCGTGAATAGCCGATCGATCGATCGTATGCGGCACGACGTTCGGGGTGACTAATAGCTGCGTAGGCTTCATTTAGAGCCTGGAATTTAACTGTCGCCGTTGCGGTGTTTAGGGTTGTGGTGTCAGGATGGTATTTTTTGCTCGATTCCCGATAAGCACGCCGAATTTCGATCGCCGACGCACTTGGATGCACGCCTAATAAATCGTAGTAAGTTTGCTGTTTATTATTCATCGCAAGATCGCAACTCGATACTAGTTCAATTAGCTGCTACTAGCAGCCTGCCATTGGAACCCAAAAATTGCGCTCGTAGGCAGCGTAACGCACGATTGGCGGTTATTGGGTCCGCTCTCGCTGACGCTAACACACCCTACAGCAAATCTGTTTGATCAGAAATCATAGTTCTGCAGGCTGCTTCATCGAGTGGATTGAGAGCGATAGACGATGCCGCAAATACTTGCCAGAATCAGCCAAGCATGGGTATTTAACCGTAGCTCTAAAGCACTCACATCAGCAATATTAAATACTATAAACCCAGCGAAGGCAACTAGGTAAGTAAAAAAGATCGTTCGTTCCGATCGCCATTGCATCGGAAAATTGAGAAATAGGATAGTGGACTGTGCCAAAATCCAACCAACTAAGCTAAATAGCGCAATTGTAGCAGGGATGCCGACATTGGAAGATAGCATCAAGAGCAAATTGTGAGGATAGCCCAACCAAATATACGTAGATTTTTGATATAAAGGTCCAAAACTCTGCAATCCCCAGCCAGTCAGCGGACGAGATTGAGTTAGATTCCAGGCAAATTTCCACTGCGATAAGCGACTAAGTGCTTCCGGTTGATTTGGGTACATATCATCATTAATTCTCGCCCACAAGTAACGCGGGACGATCGATCTCAGCGGTTCTTTCAGTGGCGATGGAGCATAAGCCGCACTTAAAATTATCGTACCGATCGCGGCTACTATGCTCACAATCCAATACCAACCTTGATAAATTGTAAATAACAAGCTCCCAAAAATTGCCGCACTCCAAGCTCCACGGGAACTAGTCAGAACTAACGACACGCCACAAATTACCAGTATCGACACCAACCACCAGGAAGTCGGGGATTTCCAAAATGGCGATCTCCCACCAGGGGAAGTTTCCGAACTATTTTTTTCATAACTATCGGCAAATAAACCTAACGCGAAAATAAACACCATTTGGAGGTAAGCTGCCAAAGAATTGGCATATCCAAACACCGATGACATTCGCCCAATCGGATTACCACCGACGGACATTTCCCAGATATAAATTGGCACGCCTGGAAGTTGCCAAGTCCCACCCCCGCCTGATAATTGTAATAATCCCAGCAGCATAATCGGTACAGCAGGAATCGTAAAAATCCACGCTAATTGCCGCAATTGTGCGGGGGACTGAATTAAAGTACTATAGGCAGCAAAAAATCCAAAGAATGGTAAAAAATTTCCTAAACCTAATAAAGCATCTCCAGGTTGAATACCAAATAGCGATCCTAAAATCAACCAAGCTGCTAATAGTGCAAATCCCCAATTTAACCGATGCTGATTAATTTCTCGTCCGTAGTTTTGCCATGTTTTCACCAAACCGACAAAGATGAATACCGCACCTATTAACGGTATTAATGGAAAAATCATAAACCCAATCCGAGCGGAATTCCACGCTAATTGCAATTGAGGATGAGGATGTTTCCAGGCCGAACCAGGAATCAGTGTTAAGGGATTAATCATCGGTTGATTGTGGTGCGGGTCTTGCTACTTGACGATAAAAACTAGCCACGATCCCGACTGTCAACCACCACAGGGTTTGAACTTCAGGACGATACCAGATCGTATCAGTCGCACCTTGAGCGATCGTAGCAACCATTGAAACGATCGCCGCCATCAACCAAAAAGCTTGGGGATCTCCAGTTTGACGCAATCGGCTCAAACCTTGAATTCCACAATTAGCCGTTACCACCAGCAGCCAGATCAGAGCGGCGAAACCCAGATAACCCACCTCAACGATCGTTTCGAGAAACACAGAGTAGGCACCAATCGCCCCGAAGCGGGGGCTAGTTTGATAAATGGGGTAAATCTTCTTGAACACCCGATCTCCAGGGCCAAAGCCCAAAATCGGGCGATTGTGAATCATTTTATCTACAGCCTTCCAGACTTCTAGTCGGACATTATTGCTGCTATCTTTACTACCGCTAAAAATACTCAAGACTCGATCGTGTAAACTCGGAATCACCATAATTGCGAGTCCACCAATAGTTACAATACTCCCTAAGACGATCGGGAATCCCCACGATCGCCAGAATTTGGGCAACTGTGGACGCAACCAATAATAAACAAATCCAGCCGCCACAAATATCCCTACCACCAGTCCAATCCAAGCACCACGGCAATATGTCACCAGCAAGCAGTAACTATTCACTACCACCATGACGATCGCCAGCGTCTTTTGCACCCAACCGCGCCAGATAAAGAATGCTGCTACACTAAAGGCGATCGCTGGTAGTAGATAACCAGCCAAAAGATTGGGATTATTTAGATAACTATATACTCGCGTCGTCTTAGCCAGAGTAGACTCGGCATCTACCCAATTTCCTAACTGTTTGGCACCATAAATCGATTGATGAACCCCGTAGCCACTAACGAATAGAGCCGTATTTAAATAAATCGCGATTAACCAATTTCTGATGTGGATCGATCGACACAACCGCGCCAACATCACAAATAATAATAGATACAGACTGAGTTTGCTCAATCCCCCAATTGCTTCAGATCGCACGGGCGACAAGCCAGTTGCAATCGCCGAAATTGCCCAAAATACCAGTACCGTAACGTGAATCGGTGTTACTCCCGCACGTCCTTCGTCAGCGACAGTCAGTAATAGCCAAAAAGCAGCCACCGCAATCATTAATAGCCCGACTGTTTCTGTCGAAAGTCCAGGTATCGACTTTTCAAAAGGCGACAAAATAAAGATTAAGGAAGTCAAAATCGCCCCAATCTCATCACCCCACTGCATCAACCAACTCTGCTGTCGCCAAGATTTGAGGCTTCCCACCCAACGATGAATATAACTAGCCTGAAGTACTCCATCTAGCGATAAATCCGACAATGTTAGGCGTTGCCAAAAAGAATACATTGGAAAAGGGGGGAGGGGGGAGCGAAAAGTGCGGTCTTGGGGTTTCCCCAAGTAGAGCACCTTTTCAAGAGAGTTCGGAGAGGGGAGCAACAATTAATTCCAAATTTAAACTTATTACTATCGTCTGTAGCTGGCTTTGTTTATGCTAGTTAGTCCAGATTTGCACGTTAAATATTGAACGAACCCGCCCAACCCCACCAGCAACAATAGAAAAGGAGTTACTACCCAGATGATGTTAAAAAGTTACCATTTAAGTAAGTTAAATTGTTCCATATCTACGGTGTCGCGGTTGCGATAGATGGATAGAACGATCGCGAGTCCTACGGCTGCTTCTGCTGCGGCGATCGCAATTACAAATACCGTGAATACTTGCCCTTTAATTTCTTCTGGATCGATATAGTTAGAAAAGCCCATCAGATTCAAATTGACAGCATTTAGCATCAACTCGATCGACATCAACACCCGTACCGCATTTCGACTAGTAATCAATCCATAAATACCTATACAAAATAGCGCAGCCGCTAAAATCAAAAAGTAAGATAATTGTAATGCCATCTGGGTATTTGTTGTTATTTATTGAAGATTATAGAATATCTACGTAACGCCCTTTCTTTCTATTTATATGGTTAGGCTAATAATCTAATTTGTCGATCGTTCTTTTCACCTAAAGCCTAAAACCTAAAACCTAAAGCCTAAAGCCTAAAACCTAAAGCCTATTTCCCTGCTAATTCGCGAGGACGCTCGGGCAGAGTGAGACTATCTTGAGTGGAAGTGTCTCCAGATATATTGTCGGGCATAAAGTCTCTACGAGCGAGAATAATTGCGCCTACCATTGACATCAATAACAGAATCGAAGCTAATTCAAATGGTAATAAGAAATCAGTAAAAAAGTGCTTGGCTAATGGCACGACAGAACTTGCCAAAGGCATTGCTGTAGAAATCGACCAAGGAGTAACGATCGATACAGTACTTAATAGTGCGAATAAACCTGCGCAAACTAAAGCTGTCGATCCCTGTCTGAGCAAAGCATTTTTCATTGGCTTAAAGTCCTCACGCTTATTCACCAACATGATCGCAAATAAGATCAAGACATTAACCGCCCCGACATAAACTAATATTTGAGCAGCAGACACAAAATCAGCATTGAGGAGAATATAAATTCCCGCCATACTAATAAATACTCCGCCTAATAGAAAGGCCGAATAGACAATATTCGCAAACAAAACTACACCCAAAGCTGCTCCCAACATCAGGACAGAGAGAATTGCGAATGTAACTAACTGAACACCTTCAGCGATTTGCATTTTACGTTATTAATTAATAGATTATTCGAGTTATTTATTGCTGTTAGCACGTTGAGCACCTTCAGGTAAATCGTGAGGTTGCATCACACCTTTAGGTAGATAAGCCAGTGTACGTAACGCTGTAACCATCGGATCGTCAGTAACTTTAGTAGGCAGGCGACCGAGAGCCACACTATCATAGTTGAGTTCGTGTCGATCGAATGTTGCCAATTCGTATTCTTCAGTCATCGACAGACAATTAGTCGGGCAATATTCTACACAATTACCGCAAAAGATACACACCCCAAAATCGATGCTGTAACTATTGAGTTTCTTTTTCTTACTGGCTTTATCAAACTCATAATCAACAACAGGTAAATTAATTGGACATACCCGCACGCAGACTTCACAAGCGATACATTTATCAAATTCAAAGTGAATCCGTCCCCGAAAACGTTCTGAAGGAATTAACTTTTCATAGGGATATTGAACCGTTATCGGACGGCGTTGCATATGGTCGAATGTAACAGCCAGTCCTTGCCCGATATACTTCGCAGCTTGGGCTGTTTCTTTCGTGTAATCAACGACTTGTTTGAGGAATTTAAGCATGAGGAGTTGGGAGTTGGGAGTTGAGGGTTGGGATTCGGGATTCGGGATTCGGGATTCGGGATTCAGGGGTGGGGACGCTTGCGTCCGATGTCCCTACCCTCTACCCTCTACTCCCTACCCCCTTGATTGCTAGCCACCAAAAGCTGTTGGAAATGCCAGCTTCAGTGCAGCCGTAATTAGTAAGTTAGCCAGAGAGACAGGAAGAAGGAATTTCCAGCCTAGATTGAGGAGTTGGTCGATTCGCACGCGGGGTACCGTCCAGCGGGTGAGAATGGCGAGGAATACCAGGAAATAAGCCTTGAGGACTGTCATCGCAATTCCCAACGAGGCATCAACCACCTGTACCCAGGAAGTAGCGGGGTCAACACCGAGTATATTACTTAATAACTCGATCGGAATTGGACTCGACCAACCACCTAAATAGAGAATCGCGACCATCAATGCCGATAGTACCAGGTTCACGTAAGAACCCACATAAAAGAGCGCGAACTTCATCCCCGAATATTCTGTCTGATAACCAGCTACTAGCTCTTCCTCAGCCTCTGGGAGGTCAAAGGGCAGACGTTCGCATTCAGCTAAGGCCGCAATCCAAAAGATGACGAAGCCAACAGGTTGTCGCCAGACATTCCAAGATAAAATTCCATAGCCAGATTGTTGCTCGACGATATCGATCGTACTGAGACTATTAGACATCATCACGATCGCCAGCACCGATAAAGCGAGCGGAATTTCGTAACTAATCGACTGAGCAGCAGCCCGTAAACCACCAATCAACGAATACTTATTATTAGAAGCATATCCCGCCATCAGCAAGCCAATCGGGACAATACTAGATAAGGCAATCCACAAAAATATCCCCGTATTAATATTCGTAATTACCAGATTTTGTCCGAAGGGGACAATCAGGTACGAGAGAAATACGGGCATCACTACCAAAATTGGCCCCATCGTGAAGAGAAATGGGTCGGCTTTAGATGGGAGGATATCTTCCTTAAAGACGAGTTTGAGACCATCAGCGACTGGTTGCAGGACACCCAATGGGCCAGCATATTCAGGACCGATCCGCTGTTGAACGGCGGCGGAGATTTTGCGTTCTAACCAAACGTTGACTAGTACACCTACTGTTGCGCCAATGAGCATCAGTAACATCGGAAATGGCATCCAGAGCACTTTCGCTAGTTCGGCTGAAATACCAAAATCGCTGAGGGATTGGATAAAAGTTCCTTGGAGGTCAATACCTGAATTCATATATTCGATTGCGCTCAGTACAAGTGCGCCAACTAGCTCAATATTGGTGCGATTTTCCCTAACAGTATATCGCGGCACGGGTATTAGAGGATCTTTCTTACCAATCCTCGATCGACCGCCATGCAATGGTTATCATCAGTTTAGATCGAAGATCTCAGTCTTATCGTCGATAGAGACTACAGACAATTTTGCCATCTTTGCGCGATCGAAAGGATGATGTATTGCCGTCGAAATCGGTAATCAGTCGCGCTCGACAGTCATAAGAGGCTAATGGTTGTTCGATTCCATTAATGCTCGTCATCGCTTGATATTGCCAGTAATTCTTCGCACTCCGCTCGATCTTGACAATACAAACTCTTAGCCCTTCAACCCCCCGACAAAACTCAGCATAAGCCGGAGCCACACTCATCGACCAGATTAATAACCCGATCGAAACCAATTTTACTAGAGATAACACCTACTTGTTCGATCGAAAGGTCCGCATAAATATTTATAGCACTAAAAGTAGGGGCAATTCATGAGTTGCCCCTAGTGAAACCTAGATGGTGGGCAGTGCCCACCCTAATACGTTCTACGTTATTGACCGAAAATTCAATTATTAATTATTAATTATCAATTATCAATTAATTTTAGAATCTTTCCCCAATCCCAAACTGAATCCGACTCTCAGAACGGCTATTAAGCGCGTAGTCGATCCGAATTGGGCCGATGGGAGATTGAATCCGAATCCCAGCACCATAACCAAAACCGTTGCCTGGTTTGCCACGGGTCCCTGCGGGATTGCCAGGAACGCTACTCCCACTGCCTAAATCGCTACCATAATCGCCAAAGATTTCCCCACCAATAATCGAGAACAGCGGAAAGCGGTATTCTGCGGTAGCCTGAACGTAACTACGCCCCGAAGCCAAATCTCCATCCTCAAATCCTCGAACAGTACTAGTACCACCCAAACTAAAGGCTTCATAAGGCGGTAAATCACCCAAGATCGTCCCACCTTGAAGATTGAATACAAAGGATTGAGAACCAGGTGCGAGATTAATCAACTTTACTGGTGTATAGTTTGTAAAACTCGCTCTGGCTCTGGTCATCATGATATTTCCCAGTCCGATTGGAATCGACTGATCCACTCCCAATTTCAGCAACGAACCTTGGCTAGGATCGGTAAAGCTATTGCGTAAATCTTGCGTCAGTCCTAACTGCACCATCAACAGATCGTCTTGACCAGTTTTGCTAAAGCTCAGATCGTTACCAGCAGAATCCTTCGGTACAATCCCACCACCGCCAGCATCTACCACCGCTACCCGTTGATACTGCACACCCAGCGAACCACGCCAGACACTATCACTAAAAGGATCGCCATTGAGCGGACGATTGAAAGTAATCCCGCCGCCGCGTCGGAGAATCCGTGGAATATCCTTAGTTCCAGGAATAAAGACTGGTGTTTTACCACCATCAAATACTAACGATGTCGATCTGCGTTGAAAGGCATTGACAACATAAGATGTCCGATTGGGGTCGGTCGCAATCCAAGGATCGGAGAAATTCACATCAAACAGTAAGTCTTTCGAGCCTAATTGAACTTCAGCACCTAACTTTTGGGCATTTCCCCCCACATTCAATTGATTGTAGCTAAGTCCTGCAAACAAACCATTTGTAGAGCTAATCCCCCCCGAAGCCAGAATTGACGAAGTTTTGCGCTCGATCACATCAAAGTAGATTGTCACCTTTGCTGGATCTTGACCAAATTTTAATTGGACATCATCAAATATCCCCAACCCATAGATCCGCCGTAGATCTTTCTGTGCAGTATCGCGGTTGAAGATCTTGCCAGGTTTTAACTCAGCTTCGCGGGTAATGATAAAGGGTCGAGTATTGCCTGTAATTGGTTTTTTCTGGTCGTCAACCAGAGCACCCTCTTTACTTAGAAATCGTACCTGAACATCTTCGATCGATCCTTCGGTAATGACAATCTTTAACGTACCATCAGCACTGAGTTCTTCGACATCGACGACTTGAGCGAGGCTATATCCTTGTTTCTGATAGAGTTGATTTAATGATTTAATGGCAACCTGGACTTCACCCAGATTTAACGGTTTACCATACTGGGTCTGAAATATGCCGTCAATGTCCGCCTGTTTGGTGATGCTACTAGTACTAGCTTGCACCGTCTTAATTTGCACCTGACGCAATGCACCGTATGGCGTAACCAAAAAGCTCAGTTTTACACCTTTGGCCGTGTTTTCTGGAGTAATTTCAACTGCAGAGAAAGCACCTAAAGCCCTAATTGCATTTAAGTTCTGTTTTAATTGTTCTTCAGTAGTTGGTTGACCGACTTTAACCGTCAGAGCTTGACGAATTTTTGAGTCTAATTCCGGTGCTAATTGCCCTGTGGGGGTTTTGATGACGATCTCTGAAACTAATACCTGCTGTAATACTGGTTGTGTATTGGCTGCTGGCGGGGTAGTAGGTGTCTGGTTTGGTGTGGGTGAATTATTAGTAGAATCGACGGTATCTGGTTTGGTTTTTGGGAGTGGTTTGCGCCGAATTGTCGATTTTCGGGGCTTGCGGGTGCGGGCGATTAGCTCTTTGGCGGTAGGAATATCGCTAGCTTCAGGGCTGGATTTGTCGCCGAGGATCGAACTTGCCAAACGCTCTTGTGATACTAGTTTACCTAACTGAGTTGATTCGGCATTCGCGGAAATAATGTTAGAGATCTGACCGATTGCTGCAACTGCGATCGCTAAAAATAACTTAAATCTAAATTTCATGTTTTTCTATAATGTTAACGGTAGAAGTGTGAATAGCAATCGGGCCTTCTCTAAACTTATCCCCACTGAACTCTATTCTTTGACTCCTAAAACTCTCGCTAGAACTTGTTGATAGGCATCCTCAATATTACCTAAATCGCGGCGGAACCGATCTTTATCTAGGACTCGTAAATTGGGATCGGGTTCCCCAATTAGCCATAACCGACAACTATCAGGACTGATTTCATCGGCGAGCAAGATCTGCTCGTGCTTGTCTACCCCAAATTCGATTTTGAAGTCAACTAGTGTAATTCCGCACAGTTGGAAAAAGTTTTCGAGGATACTATTGATCTGCAAAGCTTTAGAATGCAGGATCTCTAGTTGTTCTACAGTAGCCAACTCCATCAGCAGTAACCGATCTCGTGTTAATAACGGATCTCCTAAGCTATCGTTCTTGTAGAAGAATTCGACCAATGGTTGGGGTAAAATTGTCCCCAATGCTAGCCCTGTTTGTTGACAGAGACTACCTGCTGCAATGTTCCTGACTACCACCTCAATCGGTAAAATCTGTACCGATTTAACCCGCATTTCATTTACGGCGGGACAATCGATATAGTGAGTAGCTATACCTTGAGCTTCGATCGATCGGAATAAGTGCGCCGCGATTTGACAGTTAATTTCTCCTTTGCCAACGATTTTTCCGCGCTTTTGGGCGTTGAAGGCAGTCGCATCATCCTTGAAGTAAGCCAGTAAGATGTCTGGATTGTCTGTAGCGTAAAGAATTTTAGCCTTACCTTCGTAGATCTGCGGATGACGATTCATGCTGAAATAGTTAAAATAGGAGCAACACTAAATTTTAGTCGATCGCCGGCACTAGTTAGTAAGTATTCATCAATAGTCCATCCTCACACTTTCGGCTCCAGCGATCGAACTTCGATCTGGTTAAGAAAAGGTTAAAGAAAGGTTAGAATAGGCACAGATCTATGTTAACACCGTCTTTTAGACTGTACGCCAAGCTCCTGCTTGACAGTAACTGAAGATCGATCGACTCCCAAAATATTTACGAATATTCATCAGTCTTTAGGTGTGGTCGCCCCTCGGGTAGGGCGAAAACCCACCACCAATCGTTTTCATAATTATATCCAGCTACCAGGACGCAAGATCGATGTCAAAACCGATAGATTTCTTTCTGTATCACAACAGCCGTTACAACGGCCAGGTTAAACCCGAAAACCTCGTGTTCAATAACAACCTACAGGAGTTTACTCAGAAAATTAGCTATATCTGTAGTCTAGAAACCGCTGGCAAGCTCACACCAGAAGACTCTTACAAGCAGATCAAAAGTCTCTGGAAGGAACTCAAACGGAGCAAAAAACAGCTAGGTATCGGGCAAGATAATTTTACGGGCGAAAATGGCAGTGAGGAAGTGGGAGAGTAGGTTTTAGGCTTCAGCAATAGAGTTGATTTCATACCTAATACCCAACACCTAACACCCAACACCTAACACCCAACACCTAACACCCAATACCCAACACCTAATACCTAACACCTAACACCTAACACCTAACACCTAACACCCAATACCCAACACCTAATACCTAACACCCAATACCTAACACCTAACCACTTGCCGATAATGCCCTTGTAACTGTTTTGTCGCTGATGCCCAACTCCAGCGTTCGGCTTCCATTCGGGCATTGTGACGAAGGTTGAGGTTGGAGGCTGGATCGGCAAAGAGTTTTTGTGCCGCGACAATTGCGCCGATCGGATCTTGAGGATCGAAAAGATAGCCATTTTGCCCGTCGGTAACGATATCGGGAATGCCACCCGATCGAGCTGCAACGACGGGACATCCTGCGGCCATTGCTTCTAATAGTACCAAACCTAACGTCTCCGTACTAGAGGGAAAAATAAATGCATCGGCTACAGCGTATGCTGCTGCTAGTTTTTCGCCGCCCAAATAACCCACAAAATGAGTCGGCGTATCGGCAAAGTAGCTCTCCAAATAAGCGCGATGAGGGCCATCACCGACGATCGCCAGTCTCGATCCAGGGATTGCTGCTAAAATCGGCTTAATCTGCTCGATTTCCTTTTCAGCACTCAACCTACCGACGTAGAGTAATAGACGGCTTACTGGCTCACCTTGGCTCAAATAGTACCGCATTTCCGATGTTGCCCTAGCAGGCTCGAAAGTTTCGGTATCGACTCCCCGCTGCCACAAATCCACTCGATCGATTCCATGCTGGCGCAGTTCTCTAACCATGACGCTAGAAGTGCAAAGATTTAACGCGGCTTGATTGTGTGCTCCTTTTAATAATTCCCATAATAAACCCTCCAACATCCCCAGCCCGTAGTGATGCAGATATTTGGGTAAATGGGTATGGTAAGAAGCTACCAATGGAATCCGAGTAGATTTGGCGTAAAAAATTCCCGCTAATCCTAATACCGCTGGATTGACGACATGGATCAGATCTGGCTGAAATTTGGTCAATTGTTGACCGATTTCTGGGCGAGGTAGAGCTAGTTTGAGTTCGGGATAGAGGGGGAGTGGAAAAGCGGACAACCCATAAATCTTCGCTCCGTGGTAGGATTTCAATCCCCCTTCAGGACAAAAAACCATGACTTCATCTCCATGCTGTTGGAGCTGCTCGATCGTGTGTTTGAGTCGAGTGACAATGCCATCGACTTTCGGTAGAAAAGTTTCGGTAAATAGAGCAATACGCATCGTTGAGCAACTATCGAGAATTCCTGATTCTTACTGTAATTCCTCTTTAGTCCGTATTGATGTGTATTCTGTGGCGATCGATCGAGATTAGTATCGATCTGCATTTACCACTTGACTATCTCCCAAATGTCAGCTATATTGGATAAGCGTCAAAACACGGACGGTTAGCTCAGTTGGTAGAGCTCCTGCCTTACAAGCAGGCTGTCACAGGTTCGAGTCCTGTACCGTCCATTTTTATTTGTCTGTTCGATCGAAAGTTAAGCTAGTATGCCAACAGCCTTAGATCGATATCTATTTTGAGACGCTCTGAATCTGGTGATCAAATTTAGTCAGACTAAACCAACTCCAGAGGGGTAGCTACTTGCTGATGATGCTAAAGATAGTTGCTCAAATCTCGATCGAGATACTCGATGAGCACGGTTTTTAGCGGATTCCAAACTTCAGTAAGATGCGTTTTTCTTTGGCTGCGATTTCCAGGTATTTAGACTTTTCCTCTGCAGTTAGCTTCCAATTAACTCGACGCTGACTAAACTCCCCAGAATTCCATTCGACGACTGGTTTACCATTCAGAAAACCAACGCCACCAGTTCCTTCCCACGTCGAGAGTTGGACTAATTTACCCTTTTTATAGTTGCTGACGCTGAATGGAGTACCGTCATTACTAGCGCGGAGAAATATTGGCTTACCTTGCAACAGACAAAGATCGTATGTGACTTTGTTGCTACGTTCCATCACTGTTCTTTTTTGCTCTTTACATTTGTCAGAACCCACACTTTCAAACTCACTAACTTGAGTTTTCATAAAGTCATCGTAAGGATCGGCTAGAGCGACAATGGGTATTCCCGTGGTGAGGCTAATTACAATTGTCGATACTAATAATTTTTGCATATTTGAGAATCTTCAAGATTATCAAAATCGAGGTGATCGTGACACATTATACAACGAATGCGCCGATGGATAGATAATTTAAGATCGAATGACTCGTGGATTTGTTCCACTAAATTTTATCTACACTATAATGTGCGAGGATAATGTCTAGATCGAATAGAATGCGGCAAAAGACATTCATACAGCCAAATAATTATTAATCTTTCTCTATTAGCCCTATCAAATGACTTTGAGCGAAAATTTAAAACATTCCCAATCGCTGGTAAATGTTCGAGTGGACTGTCTCCACGAGTTATTTGAGATTCAAGCAGATATTCACCCCGATAATCCAGCAATCGTCTATCAGTCGCAGGAAATTAGTTATGGCGAAGTCGAAGCTCGATCGAATCAATTAGCAAATTTTCTCCGCAAGGAGGGTGTAGAATGTGGTTCCAGAGTGGGGTTATTATTACCCAGATCGCCAGAATTATACATCGCGATCTTAGCAATTTTAAAAGCAGGTGGAGCTTATGTGCCGCTCGATCCGGAGTATCCAGCCGATCGAATCGAATATATCTTAACTGATTGTGGGATTCAAACGATCGTTACGACTGCTGAGTTAGCGAATAAAAAGTATTTAAAAACCGCCAATATCGTCTGTGTTGATAGTTGTGCAGCAAAATTAGCACTCGAATTGACTGCCAGACTCGAACGAGATTTAGTACAGGTTGGAGAGCGAGATTTAAGTTACGTCATTTATACTTCTGGGTCTACAGGTAGACCGAAGGGTGTAGAAATCGAGCATCGGAGTAGCCGGAATTATATTCAGGTTGTGAATGAAACGGTTTATCACGTTACTTCACTCGATCGAGTTTATCAGGGTTTCTCGATCGCCTTTGATGCCTCGGTAGAAGAGGTGTGGTGTACCTTTGCCGCAGGTGCTGCGCTAATCGTCGGATCAGTGGAGCAGACGCGCTCTGGGGTCGATTTAGCGCACTTTTTGACAGAGCAGCGAGCAACCGTATTATCTTGCGTGCCGACTTTGTTGGCGATGATGGAAATTGAGGTGCCGACGATTCGGCTATTGATTCTGGGTGGGGAACAATGCCCCCAGGAGTTGGCGACGCGGTGGTGTAATGATTCGCGACGGGTAGTGAATACTTATGGGCCGACTGAGGCTACAGTAGTAACAACATGGCATGAATGTCATCCCGATCGCACAATTACGATCGGCAAACCTTTGCCTACATATCAAGTTTACATCTTGGATGAAGATTTAGAACCAGTGGCACCTGGAGCGGAAGGGGAAATTCATATCGGGGGTGTTTGTTTGGCGCGGGGTTATGTCAATCGTGCCGATTTAACAGCGGAAAAATTTATCCCCAACCCATTTACGTTTAATCCCGAAACGTCAGATAGGCTTTATAAAACGGGAGATTTAGGCGTTTGGACAGCGGATGGTGAAATTCAATTTTTAGGGCGAATTGATGGACAGGTAAAATTACGCGGATTTCGGATCGAGTTATCGGAAATCGAATCAGTAATTATGCAATGTGCTGGAGTGAGCGCAGCAGTAGTTGCAGTTAAACAGGTAATAGAAATTGACAGACTAATTGCTTATCTCGTACCTAAACAAGATTGTGAATTAGCTGTAAATGAAATCTGGGATACGATTCGATCGCGACTACCAATTTATATGGTACCTGCGAGTTTAGAAATAGTCGATACCTTACCAACTCTACCCAGTGGTAAAGTAGATCGCAAAAATCTGCCCGAACCTCGAAACTTTGGCATAAATATTCCAGGTAAAGTTGCTGGACGTTTACCAGAAAATGAAGTAGAACAAAAGATTGCCACAGCTTGGGAAGCAATTTTTGGGATTACGGGAATCTCGATCGATGATGAATTTTTCAATCAATTAGGCGGACACTCATTACTCGCAGCAGTAATGGTATCTAAATTACGCGAACAGCCACAATTTCAAGATCTCGCTGTTGTCGATGTCTATCAATATCCTACCATCGCTCAATTAGCTGAAGCATTAAGCAAACGTTGGTATCAGCTTAGTCTCGATCGAGACAAATTACCAGATACCTCCCATTCTTTGCAAGTCATTGCACCAAAGGTAAACAGCACTAAACGTAAAATAATTAATACGATTTGGGCAAGTATCGGTGTTTATCTCATCTATATTATCTACAGTCTCCCGCTGCTCATTCCTGGCTTTATTTACTACGAGCTTGTCGATGCCAATGATGATTTTAGTCGCATCTTGGCAGGTGCGATCGCTGGAGCATTAATCGTTAGCGTTTATCCAGCATTAATCATTCTAAGTATTGTAATTAAATGGTTGGTAATTGGTCGATTTAAACCTGGGAAATATCCACTATGGAGTACTTATTATTGGCGATTTTGGTTCGTTCGTCAGGTGCTATCTTTCGCGCCGATTTTCCTACTGACTGGTTCGCCACTACTCAATTTGTATTGTCGCCTGATGGGTGCCAAAATTGGTAAAGATGTCTATCTTGGTACCAGCGAATTTCTTGCTTATGACTTGCTGACTATTGACGATGGGAGCAGTATCGGCAACGATAGCAGTTTAATCGGCTGTGAGGTAGTCGATGGTTGGTTGAAAATCGATCGGATTACCATCGGGAAGGACTGTGTAGTTGGTACAAATAGCGTTTTGGGGTTAAACAGTCAATTAGAAGATGATACTGAATTAGGCGATTTAGCCTATCTTCCAGACGATCGAACTATCCCGACAGGTGAAGCTTGGGTAGGTGCGCCAGCACGTTATCAAACCTCAACGAGTTTCGCTAGAGAACTGTTCCCATTTGGACAAGCACGGCGGGGAATACCATTGTTATTATCGATTGGTTATGCGATCGGTACAATCGTTCAGTTGCTCGTTCCGGCGATCGCGGCAATGCCTGGGTTCTTACTGTGGTGTAAACTAATTGCCAATGCTCATTGGTATCTGTGGCTATTCCCATCTGCCTTAGTCGGTAGTATGTCGTTTATCGGGGTATTTTGTCTAGAAGTCGTCATCGTTAAACATCTATTACTGGGAAAAGTTCGCCCAGGTACATACCCACTCCATAGTAGCTTTGGGTTGCGCCATTGGTTGATCGATCGATTGATGAGTATGAGTTTGGAGATGGTACCGACTCTGTATTCTACGCTCTATCTCTTACCCTGGCTGCGAATGCTCGGAGCTAAAATCGGCGCACGGGCGGAAATATCAACTGTCAGTCACTTTACACCAGATTTAATCTCGATCGGATCGGAAAGTTTTATCGCCGACAGCGTATCTCTCGGAGCTAGTCAAGTCAAACATGGTTGGCTCCAACTCGCTCATACCCATGTCGGAAGTCAAGCATTTGTAGGGAATGGGGCGTTAGTGCCAGGTCATGGTAATGTGGCTGATAACTGTCTGATTGGCTGTATGTCGGTGCCGCCAACAGATGGGAGTTTAATGGTGCCCGACAGCGCGTGGATGGGTTCTCCAGCAATCTATATTCCCCATCGCCAAGTAATCGACGAATATAGTGCAGCAGAAACTTATAAACCTCGCCGCCATGTCTATTTACAACGACTCGCGATCGAATTTTGCCGCGTTACGTTACCAGGAACGATGCATTTTATCATCTTGCTGATGATGGAAGTGACGATGTTAAACCTACCCGACTATTTACATTGGTCGAGTATTGGCTTTATTTTCCCACTAATTTATGGTGCGGCATCGATCGGTTCGGCTGTAGTTATTATCGCCCTCAAATGGTTGATAGTCGGACGTTATCAACCAGGTACGATTCCACTGTGGAGCAACTTTGTCTGGCGCACCGAGTTGATTACCGGATTGTATGAATCGATGATTGTCTCTGGCTGTCTGGGCTTCCTGCTCGGGACACCATTTGCGGCAATTATCCTGCGATTATTGGGAATGCAGATTGGCAAAGGTGCCTATATCGAGACTACCGACTTTACCGAATTCGATCTGATCTCGATCGGCGATAACGTTATCCTGAATAATGGTTGCACCTTGCAAACTCACCTGTTTGAAGATCGGGTGATGAAAATGGAACGGGTGCGATTGGAAGATAGTTGTCAATTAGGTACAGCAGCAGTAGTCTTATATGATTCTCTCCTAGCATCTGATGTCTCGTTGCATCCGATGTCGCTGATTATGAAAGGAGAGCGGGTACCACAGGCGACATCCTGGGCAGGAATTCCGGCTAATCGGGTGTATTAACCTGAATTCGACAGACTCACATCAGGGGGAAATCAGCATCCCCCAGCATAATTTTTACTAGAGACTATCAATTTGTTTGCGTAAAGCTTCCAATTCCGCATCCTGGGGACTCATTGGTGCTTTAACAGTATCTGTCGGTGTTGCGGGAGCCGCAGTCGGCGATACAGTACCTTGAGGCAGTGCTGCGGCGGGTTTACTACCACCCAGCATTTGCATTTTCATTGCTTCCAATTCATCATCGACATCACTACCTGCCGATAGAGCCGCAAATCTGTTCTCCAAATCCGTTCCAGTCAATTCTGCCGCAGCTTGAGACTTGGCTTCTTGAATCAGGACTTTTTCCTCCATGCGATCGAAAGCCGCCATCGCACTGTTGGTACCGATGCGTCCGACAGCACCTTGAAGCTGCTCCTGGGCTTTTGCAGCTTGGGCACGAGACTTGAGCATGTCTTTCTTGGTTTTCGCCTCAGAAATTTTGCCCTCCAGTTGGATCAGGCTCTTTTTCATTGTATCTACCATGCCTGCTTGCCCATCTAATTGGGCTTTGAGACTGGCAGCGGTCTCACTATAGTTTTTCTTCCTGACGAGGGCTTCACGGGCGAGATCTTCGTCACCTTTCTGCAAGGCTAATTGCGCTTTGCTCTGCCAGCTATTGGCATCACCCATCGCTTTGTTATATTGCTGCTCGCTGCGTTTTTGATTGGCGATGCTACTAGCAACAGCTTGGCGCAGTTGCACCAAATCTTCTTGCATATCCATCACTGCCTGTTCCAGAATTTTCTCTGGATCTTCGGCTTTGCTCACCATATCATTGACATTTGCCCGCAGCAATCTGCTCACCCGATCGAATAATCCCATATTACTATCCTCTTTATAGTTTCTTGCTGTAGCAGCTTAGTGCCTAGTTCGCCCCAGTGCTAGAGTTTTGATTCGATGATTTAAACTAACCTAGTAATTATGATAACTTCTGGATCTCCCGATCGGGCAGTACTAATTTAGAAATTCAGGAGGTTAGCGTTATAAATCTCAACCCCCTACCCTCTAATTTAACGTCTCAGGGCTGGTGGAATCGATCGATAACCAGACGGTTTGGCAAAGGTCTGAAAATTAGGTGGGAGGAGCGATTTAATCAAGCTATCGGCTAATCTTGGCTGGGAGGTAATGATTGCCGTGGGGGGGACGATCTTAGCATTTACAGTATTAAAGGGGATGGCGACTGGCGTAGTGGCTGTTGCTGTCCCATTCATGGTTGCAGTTGGTGCTGCGCTAATGACATTAGTCGCTACTGCTGTTGTTGGTAGTTTAATCGTATTGAGCGTACTCAAGTTTAGTTCGGTAAATTCATTCGCTGCCAGATTGGGACTTTGGATCGATTGTCCCAACAAATTGGTAGTTGCTGTCGGCGTGATAGTCTTGGTTGCTACCAATGGAATTGTCAAAATACTCGGATTGAAATAAGCATAACTCGCGCCACCAGCGAGAACACAAGCTGCGGCCATCGAACCGATCTTGAGTGGGGTTAAATGCTTGCGTTTGGGTGCAGGTGTTGCCGAAGTAGTTCGACTATCGTCGCGGAAAGCTTCAGATCCAGCGGGGTAATCCGATTGAATCTGTCGTAGTAATTCTTGAGATGACGATAAATATTCCCCGTGGAAGGCAGCCATTTCGCCACCAGTCGAAAAGTTTAAATCTAAATTCTCATCCACTGCCGATCGATCTTGGCGATCGACTAAAATCGGTGCATAATTGACAGTGGTCAATGTATTTCGACTGTTGGTTGAGGAGGTCGAAAGTCCATCAATAATGATAAATCCACCTGTTGGTTCTGGTTCGCCACGCTCGGTCAGAGATTTAGCTCGCTCGGTTTCGAGCTTGACTGGGTGAACTATTTCCGCTGTAAAAATTTCTGCATCTGCATCAAAATCTGGCGATTCCTGTTCCCAAATTGTTTCGGCTGTTTGCTCTGCCTTCCGCTCTGGAGCTGGATCTTCCTGTTTGGATCTAAATCTAGTCAGTTCGTCTTCCAGCTTGATATCTAAACAATTAAGAGCTTTTTGGAGGGAAGGATCGAGACGATCCAGGCGATCTACTACAGCTTGACCGGATGGGGGGACATTCGCACTACTGTCAGATGGATTGTGGTTCATAACTCACTATTAAACACAGATATTTCTAAAGATGTCAGTCAAAACGAACTAAATTAGCAGCGACTCTGTTCTTAGGGTACCCACGATTGGACAACCTGATGCAGCGACCTATCTAAATATCTAGCTAGAGACGAGAATTTTCAATCTTACCAGCAGTCGGAACTCGAATTACTCAGTTGCTAAACTCATTAGTCGTGACCGTGCCACTAATATATTCCAAAACTTAGCCAATTGACCAAAAACTAGACATTTGACTAGAATTTTTCCTTATGTCATTAACACCGATCTCCAAAATTGCAGTCCAGATTCAAACCCAACCAGGATGGGAAGGTGTGAGAGATTGGGGTTTAATCGTTCAAGCCTGGGCTACAACTGTATCACCAGCTATTTTAGACCGCAGCCAACCTAGATCGATCTCTAGAGGGATACTTACCATTGCAACTAATAGTTCTAGCCTAGCCCATCAACTCACTTTTGGTAGGAAAGCACTCTGTCAAAAATTAAATACCCAATTAATCGCGCCGATTAGCGATCTGCGGTTCATTGCGGTTGGCTATAGCAACCAGCAAATTTCCCCTACTGCTACTGAAGATCGATCTATCCCCATTGACTCAGGATCGATCGTCATTTGTTCCCATTGCGATTGTCGCGCTCGCGAGGGGGAGTTACTCCGGTGGGGTGTTTGTCAGTTTTGCGCAATGGATTTGGGGATCTTGGGTGGAAAACCCTGAGATCGGATTGTAGATACTTTATGTATCTAAGTTAACTATTTTGCAGCTAATTAGCTAATTTTACGGACAGACTCAAACTTTTTCGATCGATCGAATCTGCAATCGGGATTCTCGATCGATTCCTATTTTTTAGCGATCCCTAGTAGTTTTGACTAAATTACTAACAACATTGACTGTTAATAAATTATCTCCGTGTATGTACTGAACACCCCTATAAATGTGTCTTTCCATAAACTGAATCTAAAGAGAATATAAAATCCTAATTGGCTTGGGGATCGCTACAAGCCAGATGGCATAGATGGTTGCTGCCACTTTTGTCTAAATTGGCAACAGCGACAATAGTAACAAGAGAGAATTGAATTTGATGCTCTCCCAAAAAGGTAATGCTGATGACTAACCAAAATTGTCTAACTTCTGCATGTCGCTACTGTCGTTTTTATCGACCGGAGGGACTGCATCGAGGTGCCTGTCAGCAACTTGCTGTATCCGTCCACAGTGAGTGGAAAGCGTGTCAACTAGCTTTACCAGCATTTGCCAGCACTTGGGAAAATGCTGAAGAACTAGCAACTGCAAATTGGCAAGTAGAATTGCCCCGTGTCTTACACAGTGAAGAGCTTCGTAGTGCTGAATGTTTGGAACTGAGCAATAGTTCGCTCAGTGCTAATAATTAATTTTAATTACTTGGGCTTGCGATTGTCTCGGTCTGAGTGCCACGATCGATATCATTCAATTATTCTTTCTACACGTAGATCGAAGTTGGTAGTTAGCAATGACAGAACCGATATCCCCAATTACGTTACCACCAGCAACAGACGCGATCGAGGAAGGCGCGTGGTTGCAATCGTCGCTCCAGAAATGGCTCGATCGAGAGTTTATTCCTGAATCTATCAACTCCACAATTGCAATTCGTGCAGCTCAAATATATACTCGCCAGCGAATGGAAGGCGAAAATGATTTGGGTTCTTTAGTGATTGCGATCGTCACAGAAATGCAAGCCTTCAATTTTAAGGAAAGCTTTTTTGGCGAATTCACCATCGCTAACGCTGTCAGCGACATAATTTTAGATAGCTTTGGTATCGATAACCGCTGCTGTGGGAATTAGGGAATCGGGATTAGGGATTAGGCTTACAGAAGAATCCTTTACCCTTTACCCTGCTTGGTGCGCTGTCTTGTCGTTTTTTTATTCGGGGGGAACCCCCGAATAAAAACGCCGCTAAACCCTCGGGGAACCCGAGGAGCGCGCATCCGCTTTACCCTTTACCCCTTACCCTTTAAATTACCAGCTAGATTTGACAACGCCAGGTAGTAAACCTTGGTGTGCCCACTCGCGCAGGACGTTGCGAGATAGACCAAAATCACGGTAATATCCACGGGGGCGACCAGTTACCCAACAGCGATTGTGCAACCGAGTAGGTGCGCTGTTGCGAGGTAACTGTTGGATTTTGCGGTGAACTGCAAATCTGATCTGGGGTGTAGCTGCATTTTTAAACTCTTCAAGAAGAGCTGCACGTTTATCTGCATATTTTGCTACTAGTCGTTCGCGGTTTTTTTCCCGCTCAATCATGCCTTTCTTCGCCATGTGTATAACTTTCTCTATTTACGTAAAACCTGAGCGGCTCTTGTGAAGCTACGCGAACGTCAATGCAGCGCGTTACAAGAGTGCCAAACACTCTATTATACAGTTAATTAGTCATTTTGGATACAGTTTTAAATATTTAGTCGGTGCGGAAGATAAATCTAGGGAAACCCAATATATAATAGTCTATCATTTCGATATTGGGTCAGCCGATTTTACTCTCTAGCCCCTACCACCCGCTCCTATGGAAAGCTTTCTAGTCAATAAATTCGGTCAATACTGGGTACGAGCAAATCAGTGGTTTTATCGTACAGCCGATCGAGCATTAGATGAAGCCTACAAAGCAGCTTTGAAAATCAAAGCCATTGAAGACGAACATTTTGGGGGCGAAAAGATTGCGATTCCCACAGACGCTACGGGGAACCAAGTCGCTACCTATTTTCAGAACGATCTCAATAAATACCTAAATATTGCCCGCATTCGACTAGCCGAGTTTCAAACTAGTCGCACAGTCACAGGGAGTAATTATCCCCAACCGCCCGATAGTCAACAATTCGATCGTCGAGGTGTCAATGATATCAATCCATATGCTCAGGATATCGAATATGAAGCACGAATCCTAGAGAAACTGAATTTCATCGACGATCTCTTGACTCGTTATGCAGATAGCACCGAACTTGGAGCAGATCTTAACGCACCAAGATCGATCTTCGGACAACAGACCAATAAAAATAGCTTACTGCCAGACAAGCGCGGATCGTTGACAGTCGATCGTCGTCAGTCCGATAACTCAATCGATCCTCGCCAGTCTAATAATATGCCAAATCGATCCTCATCAGGAGAGCCGACGCGATCGACTGAAAACATTAATAAAAGAGCCATTATCGATCCGTCGCTAATCACCACCTTTCGGCGCATTCAGCAAGATCTCAACCCCAAAGCCGAAACTCAAGTACTCGAAAACTATCGCCTCAATCAGGGTAAAACGAGAACAGCACTGCGATTTATCCTGATCATGATTTTAGTTCCCCTACTCGTGCAATACATCTCCAAAATTATTGTAGTTGGACCAGCGATCGATGTCTTCCGCAGCTATCGACACGCCGATGTCTTCCTCAATGTCAACCTCGAAAAAGAGGCATTCGAGGAAATGGAGATGTTTGAAAAGAAACTCAAATTTCAGCACATGGTTGGATTGGTACCCAAGCTAACAACAGAACAGATGGAAGAGAAGATCGGGGAAAAAGCCGAAGAAATCAAAGCAAATTTCTACCGTCAAAGTGCCGATGCTGTCAAAAACTGGTTTGCTGACATCCTCGCCGTCATTACCTTTGCTTGGTTGATTACCCATAGCAAACAACAGATTAATGTCCTCAAATCCTTTATTGACGACCTGATCTCTGGACTCAGTGATACTGCCAAAGCATTTATCATTATCCTGCTGACAGACACCTTTGTCGGCTTTCACTCCCCCCACGGGTGGGAAATCATCCTCGCAGGTACCGCCAAACATTTAGGTATCCCCGAAAATCGCGAGTTCAATTCCCTCTTTATCGCCACCTTCCCCGTCCTCATCGATACAATCTTCAAATACTGGATCTTCCGCTACCTCACAGGGCAATCTCCATCAGCCGTAGCCACTTATAAGTCGATGAATGAGTAGCCAGCAATTCCAAATTCAGATTTTGACTATGGGTTTTGGGGATTAGTGATTGGGTTTTAGCGATTAGCAAACAGAAAACAGTTAGGAACACAAGTTGCTAGTATAGGATCGATATGTGACAAAAGCTCATTTCCGATCTACCAAATTGCTAGAATCTTTTGTCGCCAGTGAAAGATGTGATTCAAGTCACTTTAATCGGTGTTTTTTGTACTCTCTAGCTAATTATATATCTAAGTTCAACTACTACTAGATGCCCCGATCTTTGGTAGTAATTTCCGTCTACAGAAGGAGTTTGAGAGGAGGGTAATACCCTATTTAAAAGATATTTAAAAAAAAGTTTGGTAAGGGTGATAGGTAATCTGAAAGAAGTGGGTAAGCTGAGGACACGAAGCAAACAAACCACCCCAACCCGAACCGGAAATATTAAAAATGAGAACCGAACTAAAAGCTAAATTTATCCAACACCTCAACCGCAAACAAAGCGAAAAAGGCTTTACACTTGTAGAACTCTTAGTTGTAATTATCATCATCGGGATCTTAGCAGCAATCGCTTTACCTAACTTTCTCAACCAAGGTGCTAAAGCTAAACAGACTGAAGCTAAACAAAACATTGGTTTAATCAACCGGACTCAAACTGCTTTCCGTTCTGAGAAGCAAGCATTTGCAACTTCTTTCGATGTGCTCGCTACTGGTACGCTCACTGGT